>JBKJOD010000318.1:0-3350 GCA_046593245.1 Phycisphaerales bacterium | reverse complement strand
CGACAACGCCCGCCTCCGAGGCATCGAGTATGCGTTTCGCGTCCTGCTCGCTGGCCCCCAGGATCGACAGCCGCGCGGCCTCGCGCTGCGCCCGAGCCGTCATGATCTGCGCGATCTGAAACACCAGCGCATCCTTCGGATGCCCGACGCGGATGATCTCGCGGAGCGTTGCTTCCGCCCGATCTTCCTCGCCGAGAACAAGTCGCAAATACGCGACGTTGACGAGTTCATCCGCCCGCAGCGGCCACAGGAACGCAACCCCACCACCGCCATCCTTCGCGGGCGGCGATCCCTTGCGGTAGTGTTCGAGCGCCTCGCGAGCGAGAGCAACATCGGCAGCGGACGGGGTGAAGTCCGGTCGCAGCACCACATCAACAGGGGTCTCGAACTTCTGATAAATCAGCTGCGCTCGCAGCAAATGCCAGCGGACATACCCGCTCCACGCAGCCAGCGCGAGCGAGGCCACCGTCGCCAGCACCAGCACCGCGCCCCACGGACGGAGCTTGCCGCCACGCCGGAGTTGAAACCCATGCACGCGGCTGTTCGCATCGCGCAGCAGCCGCCAGCACTTCCACACCGCCCACACCCCCAGCCCACCCATCGCCACGGCCATCAGCATCGGCACCTGGTTGAACATGGCGCGATAGCACCAGAAGAGCACGACAAACAGTGGCAGCGCGATGATCTCTTCCGGCCATGTCAGGTCGTAGCGCGACTGCTTGAGTTGCTTGGCGTGCGTGGCGGTCTGTTTCGCCCCCTCACGCGGCTTGGCAAACAGTGCGGGAGTGCCGATACCCAGATACAGCGCATCGTTCGGGCAAACACTCACACAGTCCATGCACTTCATACAGCCGGGATCAACGACCATGCCGAAGTCACGGACTTCCTCATGCACACGCACGTTGGAGGTGCAAACGGCGGTGCAGTGGCCGCAGTGCTCGCAGGCGTCGGTCACTCGAATGCGCCCCGGCGCGAGCAGATCCACCGGGCCAAAGATGCCGCCGTATGGACAGCCGTAGGTGCAGAACGCCTTCGCGCCCAGGAAATACACCGTCACCACGCCACACACGAAGATGAACGGGATCGCGATGTACCACGCCGCAAATGTTGCCCAGAAATCCTGCACCAGGAACTCGGTGCGCACACCCGGCAGCGGGCCGACCTGCCCGAACCAGCTCGGCATTCTCCCCTGCGCATCGGCGAGCAATGGCCCCACCACCTTCCGCGCCAGCACCGGCCACGCGAACATGTAGATCGCCAGCCCGACCGGCACCAGCAGCAGCAATCGCGAGCGGAACGGCTTGGGCTTGATGCCCACACGCATCATCACCCACGCGCACAGGTCCTGCACCGCGACGATGTGACACGCCCAGCCACAGAAGAAACGCCCGAAGATCAGCGTCGAGACGATCGCCAGTATGAAGAACACAAACCCGGCGTTGACGATCCCCTCGCGCAACGTGTACATGCTCTCGCTCGGCTCCACCGGCGAGACCGTCAGCCCCGTGAGCAGCCACTGCACCAGGTGAATCACAAAGATGACATGGATGCCAATGAGCACACCCGCCCGCCACCGGCCGACCCGCGAGTGCTTGATCTTGGAGTGCCCGGGCTCCCAGGCGTTGCGGTCGTGGCCACCGCCGGATGGCGGCAACACCGGGAGCGAAAGCGTGCGCGAGCCGGAGGGCTTGGAACCACACGACGAATTGGGGGGCTGAGCGAGCGGCACGCGTCAGATATTAGCAGACCTGCCGCGCCGTGCCCGGCCCACACCCATCATCGCGCTCACGCCGAGCAGCGACGCGGCGCCAGGACCGGGGATGTTCACAAGAAACCACATGTTGTCCTGCGAGGACGGCCCGATGCGTCCGAGGACGATGGCTTGACCCGAATCATTGATGTCAATGGCGGAGAAAAGCACCAGCCCCGACGCGGCTTCCGCCGGAGTCAGCAGCGTGTTCAAGTCAATGATCTGCCCGGTAGGCATCCAAGCCACTGCGTGACCGGCACTCGTTGTCGTGCGGCAGGATCCTACTGCCCATCCGGCGTTGTTCAGACCGCGGACGCGTGAATCCGAACCGCCCGGCAGTGACGGCAGTTCGATCGTGCCGTCGACTTCCGTCCACAAGAACGCGCGGGCGGGCCCTGAACTTCCGCAATATCCGCCGACGGCACCGGAATCATTGAGAGCCGCGGTAAACACGCTCACCGATCCCGGAAGAGGAGCGATCTGGGCGAGACCAAACACGCTTGTCTGCATGTATCCATTCAGGCCAGCGGTGATGGCGACATCACCACGTTCGTTTATTGCCGATGGAATGACCCATTGGCCTCCGCTTACCTGGAACAGATCACGCCATTGACCACTGGGTTCGACGGCCACACCCATGAACTGCACCGCTGGAGCGCTTTCCACGAATCGGACACCAATGGCGCGACCAGCACTGTTGATCCCGATTCCCTGCACGTTCCTACCCGCGGTCAGCGGGAACGCCTCTGAAGGCAACAACTCGCTGTTCCAACGAATGGCACGAGTGAGATCTCCCAGCATCGGATTTGGTACGTCAAGTGGAATATCACCATACCCGATGATCGTTCCGTTCTCGCTTATCCCCGCGGCTTGCAGCGCGGTGCCACCGCCGAAGCAGCCAAGATCCATTCGACCCGTACTTGCACTCCACACCCACGCCTCACCATCACCACCAACAACTTGCCCAGCGTTGTTGATCGCTCGCGCGGAACTCGGCAGTTGAACCAGTTGCGCCCGAGCGGGTACGGCCATCGCAGTTGTGGCGACAACACACACTGCACACCACGAAAGGCCAAATCTCATGTGAATCCCATCGAGAAAGGTGGAGTGAAATCCGAATCGCCTCTCTCTCTGATTCATTCATTACCCACCCGCGTGGGCCGACATGAGATACTAGTGTACTACATCCGATGGTGCATCAACAAGCCGAACTGAAGCGCCACCGATGGGCTACTTCTTCATCGCATCCGGTGGTATCGGCAGCTTGCTATCGATTTTCTGAAGTTCCTTGCGAATCTCCTCCGGATTGGGCTTGGGTGCTCCGGGCGGCTTCATGAACGACTTTTTGTAGAGGTTCACATACTCCTGCCGCACGTCCGCGACCGCGGAGTTCACGGTTCCCAGCTGCTCGTCGGCTGTCTTCGCCTTGTGCGAGTACACACCGGCAACCACCGATCCCGCGACGATCGCCAAGGCGCACGCCGCGCAGAGCGATGCCGTCACCGGACTGCGGCGCACCCATAGCCGACCACGCTCCGCACCCGATTCCTTCATCCATCCGATCGGGCGATGTTCCAGCCACGCGCGCAGATCGGCCGCA
>JBKJOD010000317.1:0-17193 GCA_046593245.1 Phycisphaerales bacterium | reverse complement strand
CAATCCCATCGGTCGGCGGCCAGGACACCGGCAGTACCGGGCATGGCTCGCTTATGGCTGCTGCGGTCAAGCTCTGACCAGGTTCACGATCACACCCGTACACTGGGCCAGGCCGCCGACCGATGGGACTACTGAAGCGGGGGGCATGGTACGCGGGGCTTCACCCCATAACCACCGGCCGCGCGGGCTGATCGGCGGGCGTGAAACGGGCGGAAATCCCGGCTCTTGGGCAACACGCACGAGCTGTCAGCCGAACCGAGATAAAGAGTGGCGCGTTCGCGCCTGGCGAGCGTTCCATATATCTGCTGTGCCTGCGGGGCTTCGCCCGCGGGCTTTGATTCCACCCGACCCGATACACTCGCGCCATGCCTGAAACGCCTAAGAACAACGCCGCGTCGGGAGGAGTTCCGCAGGGGGCGACGCCGCCGCTGAATCCGCTGGACCAGTTGCAGCGTGAACGTGGGGTCATTCTGCGGCTGGTTCGCGCCGGCTTCTTCATCATGATGGTGACGGTGGCGATGCTGCTGATCATTCAGCAATCGCAGATCGCAAACACCGGACAGCCGGGGGTGGGACTGGCGATCAACTGGCTGCCGACGCTGATGGCCACCGCGGCGTTCATCATCATCGTGCTGCTGGTGGACTTCATGACGCCCAACAAGAAGATTTCCGCGTTCAGCGCGGTCTTCCTGGGAACGCTCACGGGCGTGATCGCGACGGTGGCGATGGGGTTCGTGATCGATCTTGTCGTGCGCACGTGGATTCCCGATGAGAAGGGCTTTGATGCACTTCGCCCCATCATGACGACCGTGAAGGTCATGCTGGGCATCTCGCTCTGCTATCTGGCGATCTCAACGGTGCTGCAGACGCAGGACCAGTTTCGGCTGGTGATTCCGTATGTGGAGTTTTCCAAGCAGCTCCGCGGCGTGCGACCGAATCTGCTGGATACCTCCGCGCTGATTGATGCGCGTATCGCGGAGGTCGCGGCGACCGGGCTGATTCAGTCCTCGCTGGTGGTGCCGCGGTTTGTGGTGGCGGAGCTGCAACTGCTGGCGGATTCGGGCGATCGGCTCAAGCGTGGCCGCGGGCGGCGCGGCCTGGATGTCGTCACTCGCTTGCAGCGGCTGGGCATTGTGGATGTCATCATCGACGAGACGCCGGTGCAGTCCATGGGCGTGGACCAGATGCTAGTGGAACTGGCAGAGAAGCTGGGTGCCCGCATCATCACCACGGACCTGGGCCTCGCACGGGTGGCGCAGATCAAGGGTCTGACGGCGATCAACATGCATGATCTGGCCAACTGCCTGCGCCCCGCGCTGGTGCCGGGCGAGCAGATCAGCATCCGACTTGTCAAGAGCGGCGAGCAGCCGGGACAGGGCGTGGGATATCTGGACGACGGCACGATGGTCGTCGCCGAGGGCGGCGCGCCGTACATCGGCGAGGAGGTCGCGCTGCTGGTGACATCCACGATGCAGACCACAGCCGGGCGGCTGGTGTTCGCGCGGCCGGTGAACGCGCCGGAGACATACTCCGAGCGCGATGGAGACGAGCAGCGCGAGCCGAGCGTGGAGTTCGAGGCGCATCCGCACTCATCGCATGCGGAGCACTCGGGTCATTCCGGCCCGCCGGTAGGGGCGGGAGAGTCTCAGACGACAGGGCATGGCCAGAAGGCCGAGCCCGCGACCAGCTCGGGCGCACCGGTGTTTCCCGAGAAAGCGGCGGGGGCTCCGATCATTCAGCCGGTGAGGAGCGGGCCGTTTCCGCCCAAGCCGCAGGGGCGGCGCGGAAGCGGGCCGACGACGCCGCGGAATCCGAGACGTTGGCCGCCGACCGCGGAATGAGTGTCTTCAAACCAGACGCACGCTGTCTCAGCGTCATTTGCGTCACCCGCCGAGCTTGCCGGGCTTGGCGCGGCCCTCGTATTTGGGCTCGTTGTCCTGTGGGGGCTGCTGGGGCGCGGCTTGGCGGGCGCTCTCGGCGGCGGTTTCCACCAGCGCGGGATCAACCTTCGGCGGGGGCTCCGGCCACCAGACCCAGGCCAGCACAATCACGCCGAGCAACACAACAGCTCCGCCGGCGATCAACTTTGCGCGTTTGTCCATTGCACACTCCGTGAGATCGCGGCCGGGCGCGATCGCGTGTCCGACAGCTTTAGAATCATCGCCCGCTGAGGTCGCGTCCGTTCACGCCATTGCGTGTTGCGTAGAAATACTGACGCCATCCGGTGGTGCCTGTGAAGGGCGCGATGCCCGTCTCAAAGGGGTCGGCGTCGGCTGGGGGATCGGCAAGCCAGCGGGTGGTGTAGTTGCTCGCGGGATTGAACAGGCCAGCGGGACGATACTGTGTCCGCGTGTTGGCATCGGCGCTCTCGCCGAGGGCGTGGACAGTGCTCATGCGGATGGAAGTGACGCTGCCGTCCACAAATGCAAGCTGCGGGCGCGCCGCGGGGTTGTTCCACTGCGGGGGCGCGTCGGCGACGCCGCCGCCGCTGATGCCGCTGGGGCGACGCTTGGTGGCCCAATCAAAGCGCTCGAAGAGCAGCACCTTCTGTGAAGAGATGGGCACGCTGTCGAAGCGGTTGCGGGAGAGCCAGCGTGCGTCCAAGGCGTTGGTTGTGATGACCGTGAGATTCTCGTTGCCGTACCGGGTGGGCTGGAGCCAGAACACGGGGGGATACCAATACGACGTGTCGTAGCCGCGCAGCTCGATGATGGTGGAGCTGTTGTCGGTCGCCTTGGCGCGCTCGTTGATGACGGGGTCCGAGGGATCGCGCATCCACTTGCCGCCGGAGTCGTTCTCTTTGATGTAGTTGCCCATGTACGTCGTCCAGTAGGCACTGAACGGCTCGGTGCAACGGGATGTGGAGTCGAAGTTGTATCCGTAGATGGTGCTGGCCCCGGATTGCGTGTACTGGGGCAGTATGACGGTGTAAAACGAGAGCGGTGCACCACCGCCGGTGTAGTTGCCAAAGAGTGTGCCGGTTCTTGCGTCAAACGGGTTGACGAAAGAATCCTTGAACTCGGAGGCGTAGGTGGCTTGCAGGCGAGCAAGAGACGCGAGATTCGCCGCGCTCACGCCCTTCTGGGCCGCCAGGCGTGCCTTGCCAAGTGCGGGGAGCAGAATGCCCACCAGCAGCGCGATGATCGCGATGACCACGAGGAGCTCGATGAGGGTGAAGGCGCGGCGGTCGGGTGAGCGGAACTGGAAGTTCATAAAGGGAGTCCTCTGCGAATAGGGACGCGATTGTGCGATCTGAGAAGAGCATTACCTGCCCGACGATTTTCCACCTGGCTTGCGGTTCTCTTCCGGGATGCTGGTCAGGTCGGGCGGTGGCGGCTGGTTGGCTTTGGCGTTTTCGATCTGCGTTTCCACGGCCTTCTGCACTTCCTCGCTGACGGCCGGAGCGGCCGGGGCGGAGAAGAAGTTCAAATAGATCACCAACCCGAGCAGAATCGCAACGAGGGCACCCACTGCGATCATTTTGGTCTGCTTGTTCATCGAGCGAAGCTCCGGCAAATGAAAGCGAGCGGGGAACGCGACCCCGTTTTCTATTGTATTCCAAGTGGACAAGCCGGATCAGAAGGGTTGCATCAGTTCCCGCCACCGCGGCTGGGCACGTCCCGGCCCCGCACGCCGTTGCGGGTGGCCCACAGATACGCCGGCCACGCCGTGGTGGTGGTGAAGCCACCCATCGCGCCGCCATTCTCGATGGGATCGTTGGCCATGCTGCTCACGCCGCCGGAGTCGCCGAAAATCTGGAAGGTGGCGCGGGGCGTGTTGAACAGCCCCGAGGGTGTGTAGACATTCTGGGTCTGGGGGTTGGCCGCGGCGAGGGCAATCTTGGCGATGGAGGTCCGGCTCACTGAGCTATCCACGAAGAGCACCTGCGGGTTCGCGCCGCGGTTGCAGAATGTGGGCGGGGCGTCGACACGTCCCTGTCCGCTCCCCGAGTCGCGACGCTTCACGGAAAAATCAAATCGCTCGAACACAAGCGCTTTGGCCTCGGTCGCCGTGACCATGTCGAAGCGATTGCGGCGCCAATACTGGCGGCCGCTGGCAGCGGTGGGCGTGATGATGGTCTGGTTGGAGTTGCCGTATCTGGAAGGATCCAGCCAGAACGTCGGCGGGTACCAGTATGAAGTGTCGATCCACTGGAAGTCCAGTGCGAAGCTCGGGCCCTGCGGATTGGCCGCCTGGGTGCGGACGGTCTGCATGCGGCTGCGAATGTACTGATCTTGTGGCGCCATGATGTACTCGGGAAGATAATCCTCCTTCGCAATGTTGGCGGCCAGGAGCGAGGTCCAAATCCACCCCAGCGCTTCGCTCGCGGGAGTGCCGCCAAGTGAGGTCCAGATACCGCCGGTCGTTTGCTCTGACTTGGGATCCTTGTACACCGCCCATGAGCCCTGGAACGGGCTGCTGGTGTCATTGATGAAGGCGGTGTCAAATGGATTCAGAAACGTGTCCTTGAAATCAACGCTGTACTGGTAGTGGGCGCGACCGAGTTGACTGAGGTTCGCGGCGCTGACACCCATTTGAGACGCCAGGCGCGCCTTGCCCAGCGCGGGGAGCAGAATGCCCACCAGCAGCGCGATGATCGCGATGACCACGAGCAGTTCGATGAGTGTGAAGGCGCGGCGAAGCACGGCAAACGATGGGGCGGTCGTCATATTGAATCCCTTTCCACCTGACACAGAAGCGGTCAGCGGAGTGCGTATCTCCTCCATCGGCGAGCGATGGGCTTTCCACAAACACAATACACCATCGATGCCAAGCAGTACGCGAATGTCACACCGTACGGATTGCGTACCAGATCGATTCCCATCGGATGCGGGCGGCGACTTCGCTGCTTCAACTCAGCCCTGGATCACATCCCGCCGGTCTGGCTTCATTTCCGGCGGCACCGGGGCATCGATGCGCGGCTGGCCGGGCTTGGCGGGCTCCTCCACCTGCGTTTCGACTTCGGGTGGGATGTACTTGGGTTCGCTATCGGACCAATATTTGTACGCGACGAAGGCGAGCAAGAGGACGAAGACACTGGTGATGGCGATCACGCGAACTTTGCCATTTCCGGTGGAGTCGTCCGCGTCCGCGCCGGCTTTGGCTTTGGATTTGGATTTGCCTGAGGCCTGTGCCGTGGAGCTGGCGGGCTTCTCATCGGGGATCAGAGATTTGCGAACGTGGGTATCGCCCATGGCTGAGAAACTCCGTGGAACGCGGGAGGGTGTGAATGTGGCCGCGTGGCGGTGTCGAGAATAGACACCGGCGTGGATTATACGGCACCTGCGCCCCGGCGGCACGCCGGTATCCTCGCAGGCCGGGCAAGCGATGGCCCGGCGGCAACCGGAGGACGCACTGATGTGGCGAATGCTCATGACTGTCGGCCTGCTGATCTGCTCCAACGCGTTCATGACGTTCGCGTGGTACTTCCATATGGCCAAGCGCGAGAAGCCCTGGCCGCTGCTGGTGGCGATCGGGCTGTCGTGGCTGATCGCGTTGCCGGAGTACATCTTGCAGGTACCGGCAAACCGGGCGGGGAGCCAGGAGTTTGGCGGCCCGTTCACGCTGCCGCAACTGAAGATATTGCAGGAAGCCATCACGCTGGCGGTGTTCACTGCTTACTGCGTGCTGGTGGCGAAAGAGAAGCTGCGCCCCCACGACATCGCGGCGATGGGGCTGGTGCTGGCGGCGGTGGTCGTCTCGATGATGGGGCGGAAGTAGAGGGTTGTAAATGAAAGAGGCCCGCTCGGGTGAGCGGGCCTCGGGGGTCTTGAAGTGGCACGCGTGCCGGCGGCGAATGCCGCTCGGCTCTGATTTAGCAGTTGGCAAACCAGGCGGTGATGAAGTCGAAAATATCCTGCTCGTTGATGCCGCCGACACCGTTGAAGTCCGCCGCGGCGTTGCGGGCGAACCATCCGCCGATGAAGTCAAAGAGATCCTGCACGTTCACACCACTGACACGGTTGTAGTTGGCGGGGCAGCAGGTGGTGGGGTTGCCGGTGGTGCCGCAGGCAACGCTGGCACCCAGGAAGGATCCGGAGCATGCGGACTGGAGTACCGCGGTGCAGGTGGTTCCGTTGCAGCACGCGCCGGTGGGCAAACATCCCTGCCCGCCGCCGCCGGTGACTTTGACGGTGAATGTTCCCGTTGCGCCGGAGAACCCGGAGACGCGGATGAGGTAGCGTGTCCCTGCCGTCATGGCGGCGGTGACGCGGGATTTCAGGTTGCCGCAGGCGTCGTCATCGCAGACCAACTCAGCGGTGCCGGGGCAGTTGCCGGTGCGCACCGAGAGCGCGGTGTCGTATGAGCCGGTGCAGGTGTCCACCACCCAGTTGCCGCTGACGGCGGGGATGTAGGAATACCACACGTCCGGCGATCCGGTGGAAGACGCGCACGAGGCCGTCCCATCGACCGTCGCCGCCACCGTGGTGCCGTTGCTGGGAACACCGTCACAGAGCGAGATCGCCGACGAGCACCCGTCGTTGCCCTGCGGGCAGCTTACCGCAGCACAACTCGTGCCGTTGCCCTGATACGTGAAGCCGGTGCCCACGCATGCGGGCGATTGCGCGATGGCGCAGGTGTTGTTGCTGCAGCACGCCCCCGTTGGGATCGGGCAGATATTCGGCGTGCACCCCCCGCCGCTGGTCCAGCCGCCGGTGCAGCCGCTGAGCACGCTCACGGTGCAGCCGCCATCGATGCAGCAGCTGCCTTGTACGCAGGGGTTGGGCGTACAAGGGCTGCCCGGCAGCCCCCACGTCCCGCCGCCACCAGTGCAGACGCTCTGCGTCACCACCGTACACGCCTGCGCCGTGCAGCACGCGCCCGTCAGATTCCCCACCACCGACCCGCCGGGCGTCGTGATGTTCATGATGATGTGCGTCCCCAGACCCGGCCGCCACAGCCCGACGGCCACCGATCCCGCCCCGGGCGCGACCTCGGATGTCAGCCGGAAGTTGAAGAGGGTGCCCCAGCGCAGCACGTTGGCTGTGTGGTCATTTCCCGTCCCCGCCACAAAGCCGCCCGAGGCCGCCAGCAGATACGGCGTCGCCGGGGCGGAACTCATCGTGTACACCGGCGGCGTCCCATTATACGCCTGCCCGGACCAGGACACACTCGTGGAACCGGCATCGGTGCCGCTCAAGGTCCAGTCGTTGCTCCCCGGAGCGCTCTGGTCCGCGGGCGAGTTCGGCTCCGCGACCACATCCACATCGCGGAAGCCCGACGCGGCGAGCGTGCCCTGCGTTCCCGGCAGCGGCACAATGAACGACCCGCCACACCGGTGCGAGTTCATGTTGTAGAGCGCGTATTCATACACATACGGCCCGGTTCCGGTGACCTTGCAGCCCAGGATGAAGCGACCGTCGTTGGGGACGTCATACGTCGTGATCTGCACGGCGGGATCGATGGCCTGCCACGCATAGATGCCCGCCTGCTCCCGATGCACCACCTGCCCACCGGTGAGCGCCATCGCAAACTCGGTGGCGCTCGGCACGGTGCCGCTGCTGGCAACGATGTTCACCTCGCGCCAGGAGGCGTTGTTGTTCTTGTTCCCCTGCCCCGCGTCGTCGCCGCAGATGTACTGGCCTTCGATGAAGAAGCGGTTGCCGCTGCCGGTCACGCCGCCTTGATTCAGATCCGAGAGTCGGGCCCGCGCCGGCCCCGCATTGGGGTTGACGGCCGGGGGATACGGGAACATGCCGGTGGCGGCGTTGACCTGCCACTTGGGGCCACCCGAGCCGACTACGTTGTTCAGGCCGGAGCCGTACGGATCCGAGCAGCCCACGCCCAAGGTCGTGCCGCCCGTTGCGGTGCAGCCAAATCCAAAGTAGCTGGTGCACGTGGAGCCCTGCAGCGCCGTGAACCCGTGCTTGAGCTGCCCCTGACCGAGCTGCTCGAAACGCCCGGTGGATGGGGAGTAGCGATAGATGTTCTGGCTGATGGCGGGGTGGCGGTTGTCGGTGCCGCCGGTGAACCAGAGCAGCGGGGTGTTGCCCTTGTTGCAGGAGGTGGTGCCGACGGCGAAGGAATCAAAGAGGCCGCTGGCGGCGTTGTTGGAAATGTCTGGCAGATCACCGACGATGACATCGGCACCCGGGACGGGCGTCTGGCCAAAGGCCAGACCGGTACAGGAAAGCAGGCCAAGAGCCGCGAGCGCGGCCCGACCAAAACGGGGCTGAAGCATGAGAACTCCTTCGCGAAAACCACCGAGGCGTTTAGGGCAGAGCACACCGGCGAGCGCCGGGGAACATGGATTCTATCAGAACATGCCACAACCACCGGAAGATGCCGGGCATGTTCACAAGATTCGGATGTCGGGAATGGGTCGGTTCCCTGCGAATGGACGGAATAACCCAAGTCTGTCGATGTGCCGGGGATATCCCGGGCAGGTGGAGGGAGCACACGGGCAAGCAGAGGCAAAAAGAACGCCGGTGCTCCATGGCTGGAGCACCGGCGAGTGATCGCGGAAGTGCGAAGCGTCGGCGGGGGTTAGCAGCCCGCGAACCATGCGGACAGGAAGTCGAAGATGTCCTGCACGTTTAGGAAGTTGTCGTTATTGAAGTTGGCGGCGGGGCTCTGCGCGAACCACGCAGTGAGGAAATCGAAGATGTCCTGCACATTGATGCCGTTCACCTGATTGAAGTTGGCTTTGCAGCAGGTAATGGGGTTGCCGGCCGCGCTGCAGATGGTGCCCGCGCCCTTGAAGGAGCCGGTGCAGGCCGCAGAAGTGGTGATGGAGCAGGCGGTGCCGACACAGCATGCGCCGTTCACCTGCGGGCAGGGGTTGGGCGTGCAGACGGAGTTGTCGCCCTGGTAGTTGGCCCCGCCGCAGACAATGTGGGTCTGGATGGAGCAGACACCGTTGTTGCAGCACGCGCCGCTGGGCTGCGGGCAGGTGTTGGGCGAGCAGGTGCCTGCGGTGGTCCAGGTGCCAACGCAGCACCCTTGCTGTGACTGGGCGCAGGAGCCGTCGGTGGCGCAGCAGGTGCCCAGCGCGTTGGGGTGCGCGGTGATGGTCATGGTGCCTGCGCCCGAGGCGATGTTGGTGCCGCCGGTGTAGCCGCCGACGCGGATGGTGTAGCTCTGCCCGCAGACGACGGGGAGCGCGAGGATCTGAGACTGCAGCGCACCGGACGCACACGCGGCGTCGTCGTTGCAGCGCAGCAACCGGGCCTCGTAGTTGGTGCAGCCGGAGCCGTCGTACACGGCGATCTTGGTGTCAAACGTGGAGCCGCAGGTGTCCACGTCGATGGTGCCGTCAAATGTACAGGGGAAGTTGAACCAGACATCCTTGCCGATCTGGCTGTCGCCCGAGTTGGCGCACAGCGTGTGCGCGATGCCGTCGGTGGTGGCGTTGGTGGTGTCAAACGGAGTCGAACCCACCGGCACGCCCTGCCGATTGGCGCAGTTGTCACTCAGCGGTGCACACGGGTTGGGCGTGCACGCGCCGCCCGCCGTGAACACGCCATTGATGCACGCGGTCTGCTGCACGGCGGTGCAGTTGCCGGAGGTGCAGCACGCGCCATTGGGGTTGCAGGTCGTGGTCGTGCAGGTGCCCGCTGCGGTGAACACACCGCCCGAGGTCGCGCACGACGTCTGCGTTACGCTCGAGCACGTGGTGCCGACGCAGCACGATCCCGTGGGGTTGCAGGGATTGGGAGTGCAGACGCCGCCAGCGGTGTAGGAACCGGCGCAGGCGGTGGAAGAAGCGGCGATGGTGCAGGTCGTCCCCGCACAGCAGGAACCGGAGCCGTTGCAGCCCGTGCCCCCGCCGCCGGTGACCAGAATCGTGAACGTCCCCGTGGCGTTGTTGTAGCCCGCCACGCGGAGCAGATAGCGCACGCCCGCCGTCGCCGTGAACGAGATCTGCGAGTGCAGCCCGTTGCCAGACCCGCACGCGGTCGCGTTGTCGTCGTTGCACGCGATCTCCACCAGCGAGCCGCACGCACCGGTGCTCGCCGAGAGCACGGTGTCGTAGTTCGCTGTGCAGGTGTTGACGGTGATGCTCCCGCTGGTTGCGGGCACATAGCTGTACCACACATCCGGCGATGCGCCCGAGTTGCCGCAGGTGGCCCCAACGTTGTAATCGCCCGCGGAGAAAGTGGAGCTGACGGTGGTGCTGGCCACTCCAGTGCCCGCGCACAGCGGAATCGCCGCGATGCAGGCGTCATTGCCCGAGGGGCACGTAGAAGTGGCGCAGGTGGTGTTCGCGCCCAGGAAGCTGCCGGTGCACGCCGGCTGCGTTGTGGCCGAGCAGACCGTCGCGACACAGCACGCGCCGCTGGCGACAGGGCAGGTGTTGGGGTTGCAGGTGCCGCTGGTCGTCCAGTTGGAGCCGGCGGCGCAGTTGGCCTGCGTCGTCACCGTGCACGCGCCCGAGCTGGGCACGCAGCAGGAGCCCGTGGCGGGCTGCGGGCAGGGATTCGGAGAGCAGACCGCGCCGGAAGTCCAGGCGGCTCCGCCGGTGCAGCTGGCAGATGTCGTCACCGTGCACGTTCCCGCAGTCACGCAGCATGAACCGGTGGTGCAGGGGTTCGGCGAGCAGGTGCTGCCGGGCAGGCCCCAGGTGCCGGTGCCGCAGGCGGTTTGCGTGGCGACCGAGCAGGTGGTTCCGGTGCAGCAGCTTGCGGTCACGGTGCCGTTGGTCGCGCCGCCCGGAGTGGGGATCGACATGGCGATCGATGTGCCGGTGCCCGGACGCCAGAGACCCACGAGGATCGTTCCGGGCGCGGGCGCGGCGTTGCAGGTAAAGCGGAAGTTGAACAGGTTGCCCCAGCGGATCACGTTCGCCGTGTGATCGTTGCCGGTGCCGGCGACGAAGCCGCCGGTGGCGGCCAGCAGATACGGCGTCGCCGGAGCCGTGCTGAGTGTGTACGTGGCGGGTGTGCCGCTGTACGCGGGGCCGGCCCAAGAGACGCTGGTGGACCCCGCACCAGTGCCGGCGACGGTCCAGTCATCGCTCGCGGGATTGGCGGGATTGGCCAACTGGTTGGGCTCCCCAACGCACTCGGCATCGTGGAAGCCGACGCTGGTGAGCGCGCCCTGGGTGCCGGGCATGGGGACGACGAACGACCCGCCGCAGCGGTGCGAGTTCAGGTTGTGCAGCGCGTACTCATAGGTGTACGGACCGGTGCCGGTGACTTTGCATGCGAGGATGAAGCGGCCGTCGTTGGGCACATCGAAGGTGGTGATGGTGACGGTGGAGTCAACGGTTCGCCAGGCATAGATCGCCCCCAGCTCGCGTGTGGTGGCCCCGGTAGTGGCAAAGTTTCCGGTCGCCGCGTCGTACGTGGCCTCGATCCAGCTGGCGTTGTTGTTTTTGTTCACCCCGCCGTTCACCTGCGAATCGTCGCCGCAGACATACTGGCCCTCGACAAAGTAGCGATCGCCCGCCACGCCCAGATCAGCGGTGCGGACCCGCACGGGCGCGGACCCGGTGGCATTGAACGGATACGGGAAGAGCCCCGTGGCCGCGTTGACCTGCCACTTCGGCCCGCCGTTGCCGACGACGTTATTCAGCCCCGAGGAGTACGGATCCGAGCAGCCCACACCAAGGGTGGTGCCGGCCGTGGCGACGCAGTTGAAGCCAAACTGTGTCTGACAGATGGTGCCCTGGAGTGCCGTGAAGCCGTGCTTCAACCAGCCCTGGCCGATCTGCTCGAACCTGCCGTTGCGCAGGCGAAAGAGATTCTGGCCGATCACGGGGTGCCGGTTGTCGGTGCCGCCGGTGAACCAGTTCAGGGGCGTGTTGCCCTTATTGCAAGAAGTTGTGCCAACCGCGAAGCTGTCATACAGACCGCTCGCGGCGTTGTTTGAGATGCCGGGCAGGTCGCCGACGATGACATCCGCGCCGGTGGACTGTTGTCCAAGCGCGGCACCGGTACATGAGAGAACTCCAAGAGCCAGGGCAACAAGGCCCCGAACGCGCGGCTGAGACATGAACAGCACTCCTTCGACCAACTGTTTGAGATTGAGAGCAACCACCACCGGCGAGAACCGCCGTTTCCATTTCCACAATTGAACCATAACTCCGATTTGCACCTTCGGCCACACGCGGCGAGTGCCGCGCAACATCAACCTATTCGGCAGATTTGTTCGTTTAGGTTCCTCGCATCGAACGCATGGCGGGGAATCCCGGGCGGCCACCAGAGCACATGGGCGATATCGGGCCATGCGTGGCCAACCTGAAGTCTGGTTGGCCATTGACTGACCTGAGAACAAGCTCACACGCGCACACGAAAGAGATTCAACAGCCAGCGAACCAGATCGCAAGAAAAGCAAAGATGTCCTGAATCACCGGGGTGCGGATTCCGTTGCCACCCACGGCGGCGGAGACGCTTCCGGCGAACCACGCATCCAGATAGTCGAAGATGTCCTGCGGGCTCAGCCCGTTGATGTGATTGAAGTCGGCCTGGCAACAGGGCGACGTGCCAACACCCGCGGGGTTGCAGGTCGTGCTCAGTCCCGAGAACACTTTGTTGGGCCCGAAGCATCCGGTCGGCGAGGATTGCACGCACGCGGTTCCCCAGCAGCACGCCCCGCGCGCCGCGCCGCCGCCGCCGGAGACGCGCAGCACAAACTCGCCGGTGAAGTTGGAGTATCCGGCAACGCGGATGTAGTAGATGGTGCCCGCGACGAGTGTGGGAGTGATGCGAGAACCAGGGATGCAGTAGCCAAATGCGTTGTCGTTGCAGTCCAGCCGGGGACCATCGCACGTTCCCTGATGAATACTCAGCAACGTGTCCAGCGCGGAGCCGGAAGTGGGGAGTTGGCAGGTGTCGATGACGACGGGGCCGCTGATGGTGGGGACATACGCGTACCAGACGTCGTACAGCCCCTGCGCGCCGAAGGCGCAGAGCTCGCCGATGGTGGTGTCCGCGCGATAGTTGTTGCCCATGACCGAGGGCCAGCCCATCGTGGAGTCGCCGATGCCCAGGGCGCCGGCGCAGGTGTCGTTGACCGGCGCGGGCGGCTGGGCGCACGGGTTCGGGCTGCAGGTCGTGCCGCCGCCCGAGAAGCCGCCGCCGTAACAACTGCCCGCGCCCTGCACGATCTGGCACGCGCCGTTGCCCAGGCAGCACGCGCCGCTGGCGGGGATGCAGAAGGGCACGGAGAGGTTGAGAACGATGTTGCCGCGTGCGCCTGATGGTGAACCGACGCGGATGAGATAGGTGGTTCCGATTTCTCCAGCAGCGAAGGCGACGGAGGAGGAGCCGGGCACGCCGCCGATCGCGCTGCACGTGCCCGCATCGTCGCTGCACCCGACCAGCCCGCCCACCGCCACCACCGAATCGCACGCGCCAGTCCCGCTGATCGTGCTGGCGTAGACGGCGATCATCGTGTCGATCTCGGAGCCGCAGGTGTTGATGGTGATCGTGCCGGTGCAGGTCGGTGCCCCGGGCTGATACGCGTATTTGAACCAGACATCGTTCTGGATCGTGCCGCAGGAGAGCGTTCCGGTTCCCGTTGCGCCGAGCGTGGTGGCGCGGTTCTCGCCAACGTGGATGGGCACCGCGCTGAGGCATTCGTCGTGTGCCGCGGGTGCTGTCGCGGTGGGCGTGCCGCCGGGCGTGCGTGCGCCGAGCGCAAAGCCATCGATGCTCGCGCTCGGGCCGCTCCCGTTTGCGGGCGGCTTGAAGAGCCCGATCTTCACCGTGCCCGTGCTCGGTGCGGCGGTCGCGTCAAAGCGGAAGTTGTACAGCGTTCCCCACCGCAGTGCGTTCGCGTTTGGGTCATCGACAAAGGTTTGCGCGGGCGCGAAGGTGATGGCGCTGGCGGAGGTGGTGATGATCCATGAAGCGTTTGAGTACGGCTCGCCGCTGTGTGATGCAACGCCGTGGAACTGTGCGTTGGTGATCATCGTGCCCGGCGCGATGGGCACGATGAAGCCGCCGCCGCTGCGATCCGATGACAGGTTCAGCAGCGCGTACTCGTAGTGCCAGGTGCCGTCGCCATTGTCGGTCACGTTCTCACCGAGCAGGAAGCGGCCGTCTCCGGGGACATCGAACCCGGCGATATACACCCGCGGGTCTGCGACGCGCCACGCCAGGAGCGCGGGTTTCTCACGTGCGACGGGCCCGGAGAGCGACATAGTCAGATTCGCGGAGCCGGTGTTGAACGCCGCGCTTCGGTACGAGGCGTTGTTCCATCCGTTTCCGGCCGCGGCGTCATCGGGGGTGATGTACATGCCCTCGACGAAGAACGACGCGCCGGTGCTCAGCGGCGGCGTGATATCCGCCCCCACGATCTGGATACGCCGCGACAGATCATCCACGATCGGTGGCCAGTTGTGCTGCACGGAGAAGGGAAAGGTGCCCAGAGCGGCGTTGATCTCCGAGCGCGGCCCAAGCCCGCCCTGCTCCCCGTTAAGGCCGTTGTCGTATGGGTCGGAGCATCCCACCCCAAGCGTGGTGCCGCTCTGATTGTTGCACACGCCACAGAGGGATTGGCCGAAGGCGTAGAAGCCGTGCTTCACCCATGAGGCACCGATCTGCTCGAACCGGCCATCTTTGAGTCGATACACGTTTTGCGCGATGACCGGGTGATACGCCGTGGCCGGTTGCCAGCGCAGGTTCGCGTTGCCCATGTTGCAGGACGTGGTGCCGACGGCATAGGCATACAGCCCGCTGGCGCCGACGGTGCCGTAGGAGTTGCAGTCTGGGAGATCGCCCACGATGACATCCGCACCGGGATGGTTATCGGCTCGGGCCAGTTCGGCGCTGCCCGCCAGCGCAATCAGAGCGCAGAGCGTCGCGAACGCCGCGAGCCAACGCTCGCGAACGGAACACGGTCCGGCATGTCTCCGACGTTTCTTCACATCTGACTCTCGATTCCGTTCCACGAGCACCAAGCATGAACGCTGGAGTGACGGCTACCAGCGATTCGAGTTCCAGAGGCGACAGTTCCGCGAATTCCGGGCCGATTCCGGTGATGAGTGCGCGGAAGGAGGATTGCCCAGATTGCCGCCCGAGGTCGGGATTCAGCATCCCACAAACCACGCCGACAGGAAGTCGAAGATGTCCTGCACGGTCGAGCCGCCGATGCCGTTGAAGTCGCCGGTGCCGGCGAACCAGGAGCTGAGGAAGTCGAAGATGTCCTGCACGTTCACCGCACCGGAGTGGTTCCAATCGGGCGATGAGCCAGCAACGGTGCGGACGATGACGGTGGTGATGGCGCCGCTGCTTGTGGCGAGTGGAAAGGTGTGGATGCCAAGGCGGCCGGTGATGTCCGGCGTGTACGCAGCGGGAACGCCGTTCACCGTGATGCTGCACGCGGAGCGCCCGGGGAGGAGTTTGAGCGTGGGCTGCATGTTCAGCGCGAAACCCGTGGAGTTCACGATGGTGAGGGTCTGGTTGCTGCTGGTGGGAGTTTCCGTCAACGTGATGGTGACGCGATTGGTGCGCCCGGCCGGCTCGTTGCGAAGGATGACGTTTGAGAAGGTCATGGTGCTCCACGCCGTCGGCAGTTTGGGCTCGATGGCCATGGTGTTCGTCGGCGCATCGGGCTCGTAGTGCAGGA
Source organism: Phycisphaerales bacterium (assembly GCA_046593245.1). Taxonomy (GTDB): domain Bacteria; phylum Planctomycetota; class Phycisphaerae; order Phycisphaerales; family UBA1924; genus UBA4658. Next base: position 1,677 of record JBKJOD010000317.1, on the reverse strand, counting down.
ACGCCATCACGGCATCGACAAACGTGCTCATGCTCTCCCACGCGTTGGGCCAGGCGGTTTGCAGCGTGAAATCGTTCTGCCCTGGATACATCAGCGAGCCGACGTTCCATGGCGGGCCCATGGAGGGGATGCCGCGCGGCGCGATCTGCTCCGCACCGAAGCCGACGGGGCCGAGGTGCTGCACCAGCAGGTTCATCACGTTCCGGTGCGCATCGATGTCGACCTTGCCCCTGGTGACATCCGCGCGCTCCGCGAGATACAGCCCATACCACGCCGAGGAGAGGAACCACGGCCCCGCGCCCCACGGGGAGCTGGCCGAGCCGTTGCCCCAGTATGAATCGCCGGTGTAGCGATCCACCAGCCCGGTCCAGCCGATGCCGTCGTTGGTTGCGCTGTTCTGCCGCACGAGCTGCGAGGTGATGCGGTTCGCGAACGGGGTGACCAGCGGATCGTTCGGGGCGTACACATCAAACGGATACACCGCGCCGAGCTGGCTGATGTCGGTGTTCTCGCTGTTGCACGCCATGCGGGCATCCAGTGCGCCCTTGAAGCTCGCCTGCTTGTTGTTCGCGTCATCCCGCTCGGAGTTCAGCCCGAGCGCTCCGAAGACGTATGCAGCGTCCTTCAGCCCACGCACGATGTTCGCGTTTGAGTAAATGAACGTTGCGTACGAATCCTCCCAGACGTTGTTGGAGTGCATCAGCCCCGGCGAATCGTTGTCGCAGGCGTTGCCGCCGCCCGTGAGGAACAGCCGCGAGTCTCCGGACGACCGCGTGCAGCTCTGTACCGCGTCGCGCACTTGCTCCACATAGCGCGTCAGCAAGCCCGCATCGTTAGTCATGCGATACTGGTACCACACGCCCCACGGGAACACTGCCGTCTCATCGATCTGCGGCGCGCCCCAGATCACGTATCCATCCGTCGAGTACTTCTGCTTCCAAAACCCTTTCCGGCCCCACGCCTCAAAGTCGCGGTACGTGGTGTTTTTCATGTATGAATAGACGCCTTCGGCCTCGGGGAGGTGGCCGGTACGTGCGAGGGTGATCGCCGCGTACACCGCATCCCGCGGCCAGACATACGGATATGCGCCGTTGTGGAATCCGGCAATCACGCCTCCGTTGAAGCCGTCCACATGCAGCGCGGTTCCCAGCAGGCCGCGATCCATCATCGTGTTCAGCGCGGCGTCCGGCGTGCTCGCCCGCGTGCCGCTGCTCAGCCAGTTCGCCCAGTACGCGTCGGTCGTCGCCTGCACCGCGCTCATGCTGCTGGTGCGGAACCACTCCAGCGCGGGCGCGATGTTGTTGTCGTACACGCCATCGCTCACCGGCATCGGGTCCGTCAGCGGGTTCGGCGGGCGGTAGTGCGAGCCGATCATCGCGATGTCCACTTCCGTTGCCACGCCCGGTGCGAGCGTGACCTTCTGGCCGATCCATCCCTGGCCGTCATCACCGGAGGTATCGCGCCAGGCGTCGGCAACGAGTGTGTTTCCGCTGGCCACCTTCATGCACGATGACAGATAGAGCGCGATGTTCTTGGTGTACCCCGCGCTGGTCGTCGGGTTGTACTCGTTGGGCGGAGCGAAGTTGTTTCCCGTCCCGGTCACCGTGCGCGTGGTCTTGTCGTACGCCGTCATCGCGCCGCGGGCGGCGTCCCAGAACATGGTGTCGTACGAATCCC
>JBKJOD010000253.1:0-3560 GCA_046593245.1 Phycisphaerales bacterium | reverse complement strand
ACTTTTTTGGGCCTAAACTTGCGGTTCCACCATGCCAAAGACCGCCACACCATCCAAACCCGCCTCCCGCAAGGGCACGGGCGAGATCAAGTCCGTTGCGTTTGTCTCGCTGGGCTGCCCCAAGAACCTGGTGGACTCGGAGAAGATGCTCGGGCTGCTGGCCGAGAGCGGGCTGGCGATCGTGTCGTACGACGCGTGCGCGATGAATGAGGAGCCGGGGATCGATGGGCAGCACCACACGGATGGGACGCTGCCCAAGTCCACGATTTCAGCTGACGCGGTAGTGGTGAACACCTGCGGCTTTCTGGAAGCGAGCAAGGACGAGTCGCTTGGAGTTATCAAGGAAGCGATCCGCGATAAGGCATCGGGGAAGGTCAAGCGCGTGATCGTCGCGGGGTGTCTGGTGCAGCGACACCGGGCGAAGATGCTGGAGTGGGCACCCGGGATCGACGCGATGATCGGGGTGTTTGATCGGGATCACATCGTGGAGGCGGTGAAGGGGCCGCGCGATCCGGAGGCACGCGAGGCATCGCCGATTGAGGCCAACAAAAGTCCGAAATACTGGATCGCCGGTAACGCGCTGGTCGCGGCCAAAGAGCGCGGCATGAAGACCACCGGCCTGACCGTGAACGGCAAGGACGGCACAGGGATCGGCTACTTTGAGGATGACTCGGCCCGCTTGCGCCTGACAGCGCGGCACTTCGCGTATCTGCGCATGAGCGAGGGGTGCAACCAGAACTGCGCGTTCTGCACCATCCCCTCGATCCGCGGCAAGATGCGCTCCAAGCCGCTGGACAGGATCGCGCAAGAGGCCCGCGAACTGGTCGCCGATGGCGCGTTCGAGATCAATCTGATCGGGCAGGACACGACGAGCTATGGGGACGATATTGGGTTTGGAATGGGTGGGGATCGGGTTTCGGGTCTCGGGTCTCGGGTTTCGGATTTCTCGCGGGGCCTCCCCGCCGTGCTCAAAGCTGTCTCGGATGCCTTCTCCGAATCCGGCGTGGACGGCTGGGTGCGTCTCATGTACGCCTATCCGACGAACTTCTCGGATGCGATGATCGATGCGCTGGCGGAACTGAACTGGCTGAACACCGGCAAGAAACGCAAGGGGCGCGTGGTTCCGTACATCGACATCCCGCTGCAGCACGGCTCGGACAAAATGCTCGCGGCCATGAAACGCAACGTGAAGGCGAGCCAACAGCGCGAGCTGATGCTCAAGCTGCGCGAGCGCATTCCGGGCATGGCGATTCGGACGACCTTCATCTCCGGCTTCCCCGGCGAGACCGAGCGCGACCACGAGCAGCTCATGGAGTTTGTGGAAGAGATCGGCTTTGACGCGATGGGGGTGTTCGAGTATTCGCACGAGGAAGGGACCGTCGCGGGAACGATGGAGAAGGACCCGAAGCTCGCGGTGCCCGCCGAGGTGAAGAAGCGGCGGCGCGAGGAACTGATGGCGCTGCAGCAGAAAATCGCGTTTGAGCAGGCCGCGTATATGGCGGAACAGTTTGACGAGAAGAAGCCGACAACCACGGGCGTGCAGCTGGATGTGCTGATCGACGGCCCGACGGCGACCGCAGGCCGCGCCACCACTGGTGTGGGCAAGGGCGGCGGGCTGTACCGCGGGCGCACCTACTTCCAGGCCCCGCAGATCGACGCGATGACGTTCGTGCAATCCGGCCGCAAGTTGAGCGCGGGCGAACTGGTGCCGTGCGCGATCGTGGGGAGCGATGGGTATGACCTGATCGCCAAGCCCGTTGAGGAGTTGGAGAAGAAGGTGGGGCTCACGATTCTGAAGGCGCGGTGAGGAACCCCTGACCCGCGATTCCTCCGCTCGAACTGGTAACAAAGCGGTGGATGCTCCCATGTTGCCGCACCGAAGCAATCGCGGGTGGTGATGTCGGACCTTGCGCCCCCATCTCTTTTCATCGACCCGCCCGCGCCGGTCGTATAATGTGGTTCAAGAAACGGAGTTCCCATGGGCAAGATTCGAGACCTCTACGACGCCAGCGTGCGACCAATGCCCCCCGCCGAGCGACTGCAACTCGCCAAACTCATCATCGACGACCTGGCAACGTCGGAAAAGCCACTCAATGTGAGCGACGACTGGTCGGAAGACGATCTCGCTGACCTCACCGCCTTCTCCGCACAGCAGGCAGAACATCCCAGCGACGACACTCGGAGCGCTCCATGAACTCGGCCGCGAATCCCGGCGAAATCGTCTGGATCGAGTTCCCCGGCGTCGTGCAGACGAAGCATCGGCCGGCCGTCGTCCTGTCATCCGCAAGTTACCACACGACCCGGTCCGACATCATCGTGGGCCTCGTGACCAGCCAGACGTCCAAAGCAACGGCACCTACCGACTACGTGATCCAAGACTGGCAGTCCGCTGGCCTCCGCGTTCCTTCGGCGTTTCGCGCTTTTCTCGTCACCCTTCCCCGATCCGCCGTCGTCAGCTCTATGGGCACGCTGAAACGGTCGGATTGGAGCGAGGTGGTGAAGCGAGTCAAACTGGCGTTGGAACTGTTGTGATCTCCGACAACGCCGCGAACCGTGGTGCGGGGCTACGCCTACGCCGCCGAAGGCCGAGAAGAAAGAAGTGAAGTGATGGGAATGCAGTTCACCGCTGGCAAGCGGGCAAGAGTGCTCGGTGATGTCCGTCTTCGCTGCGATAGACATCTCAAACTCAAGAGATACAAGGATGGCCCCGGTTCAGCGATGAGCCGGGGCCGGTTTCGTTGGTCGCATTCGATTCCAACTGAGCGATCCGCATCGCTTACGGAAATAGGCGGTTGAACCCCGACTTGTTGTGGTCATGCAATCGTTCGGCAAACTCGTTGACGTAAAACATGTCCGGCGAGTATCGCTGCGCTCGGACACGAACGCGGTACTGCGGGTCGTCCGCGTTCAGGTCGAACAGCACGAAGCCGACACCGAACAGAAGTGATAACGCTTCAATGCGGCTCTGATCCTCCTCCGGCACGTCGGAGGGAACGACGAGATAGACTTTGTGCGAAAAGAGCCGATATGCGATCGCCTGACCAAAGGCGGTTATGGACTCCGACGGACTGATCTTTATCTCCGCTGAAATAATCTCCAGGTCAAACTTGACGCGGTTTGATCCCAGCGGCCTGAACGTGCCGACGACATCGGGAGTTCCCCACTTGCTTCGTAACCCAGCGCCTCCGAGAGCGATTGCATCAGTGACTTCGTCAAGATCGTTCTTGAGCCACTCCGCGAACGATTCATAAAAATCGCTCTCGCGAATGGTACCAACGGGAGTGGGCGTTGTGACGGGTGGCGTGCCGTTCGCAGTTACGCCGCCGCTCAGCGTGAAGAGGCCACGGCTAGGTTTGAGAACCTCTCCGCTATAGGTCTTATCGAGATCCCAAACCGCGCCATGAATCGTGTTCTTCGGAGTCTCAGGATGGGCTGTGGCGATGCGTTGAACAAGCACGGAATAACGAAGCCCACCGGGCGTAGTCCCAATGAGTTTCTTTGCGAGTTCCTGTATCTCTTTAACGCGTAGTTTGGCCATTTCGACATTCTACGGTCAGCTT
>JBKJOD010000171.1:0-18233 GCA_046593245.1 Phycisphaerales bacterium | reverse complement strand
CATAAACTCCGCCAGCACCTTTGCCCCCTCCCTCGGCATCGCGTTGTACAAACTCGCTCGCATCCCGCCCGCTGAGCGGTGCCCCTTCAGGCAGTCCAGCCCCTGCTTGGCCGCTTCGGCGCAGAACGCGTCATCAAGCTGCGGCGTCGGACAGCGGAACGTGATGTTCATCAGCGACCGGTCCTGCTTCCGCGCGTGACCCTTGTAGAACGACGACTTGTCCAGCACGTCGTACACAACCTTCGCCTTCTCCTTGTTGAAGGTGTCGAAGTGCGCCGTGCCGCCGTTTTTCTTGATCCACTTGAACATAAGCGCCATCGTGTAGATCGGGAATACCGGCGGCGTGTTGGGCCGCGATTCCGCGTCCGCGAAGTGCCGGTATTGCAGCATCACGGGAATGTCCTTCCGCCCCGCTTTGATCACATCATCGCGCACGATCACCAGCGTTGCTCCCGCCGCTCCCAGATTCTTCTGTGCGCTCGCGTAGATCAGCCCGTACTTGGAGACATCAAACGGCCTCGAGAAAATGTCCGAGCACATATCGCACACGAGGGGAACCCCGCCCGGCGGGGTCGGCTCCGTCCCCGGCGCAAACTGCGTCCCGTAGATCGTGTTGTTGGATGTGTAATGCACATACGCCGGCTTCGCGGAGTATTTCGTCTCAGCCGCCGTCGGCAGCCAGGTGTAGTTTTCCTTCTTCGACGACGCGGCCTCGTGGATCGTCCCGAACATCTTCGCGTGCTCGATCGACTGCGCCGCCCAGTGCCCCACATTGAAATAGTCCGCCGTCCCGCTCTTGTCCGCGGGCATCAGGTTCATCGGCACCATGTAGTTCTGGCTCGTGGAGCCGCCTGTCATGAACAGGATCTGGTGCGACGCCGGAATGTTTCCCACCGCGCGGCAGTCCGCCAGTGCTTCCGCGAGAATCTTGTCATACACAGGTCCACGGTGGCTGTGTTCGAGAATCCCCACGCCGGAGTTCGCGCAGTCCCACACCTCCTCCTGAATCTGCCGCAGCACTTCTTCGGGCATCATCCCGGGCCCCGCGGAATAGTTCCACAGCCGCTGTCCCGGCGCAGGCGTCTTCTTCGTGACATGAGCAGACTGGGCAACGGCTGATGACATGATGCTCGCTCCGAATGCGGGTGCGGTTGGACACTCAACAATAGGAATCCGACCAGTCTTCGGCGCACTCACTTCCCCGGTGCTTTCGCCGGGCTGGCGGGCACGCTCGGGGCTGGTGCAGGCGTCGCCGGAGCCGCGCCAGTAGTGGCGTTTCCCGAGGGATTTGCAGCATTCTTCGCCGCCCCCGCATAGATCACTACCGCCAGCACAATCATCAACACCACCGCCACAAGCGCGGCCATCACCAGCACCACCACAATCGTCGTGCTCCGTTTCACACGATCGCTCGACCCGCTCCGCCGCAGCAGATCATCAATCTGCCCATCCGACATAGAAGCACTCGCCCGCATCGGCCGCGCCGGATTCCGAATCGGCTCATACGCAGTAGCCGCCGGCGCGTCCCCGCTCTCCTCCGCCGAACCATCCATCGGAATTGCGTGCGTATCCGACGCAAACACCGCCCGACTCCGCGCTTGCTCACTCAACGGCTGTGACGGCGCGGTCACCGCCGCCGAGCGTGAACTCGCCCGCGGCGTTTCCGGCATCACCTGCCCCGGTATCACCCTCACCTCCGCCAGCCCCAGATACTGCCGATCCTCCTCCACCGTGAAGCTCGCGTTGCAGTGCGGGCAGTGAGCTGCCTCCGCGATCGCCGACTTGTGGCACGCGTGGCATTCCCCAAGCAGGTGCGCAATCCCCGGCGTGTTCTTCGCAAACGTCCAGAACTGCCGCGTCGATGGCCCGCGCAGCACCGACTCCGCCACGATCCGCTTCCGGCTCACCAGCATCCGCATCGTCGCGTATGAGCATCCCGGACGGAACGGGTTTCCCTCATCGCGAATGAACCACGGGCCCATCCCATTCTGCGAGGCCTGACGCGAGAGCGGCTCGAACACCCCCTTGCACCGGTCGCACTCCTTCTTGCTCCCCGAATAGTTTCCGCAATACGGGCAGAGCATCCCGCTCTTTCGTGCCGCGCCGTTCCCCACATCCGGCAGGGGTGGCGGTGTCATCTGCGAAGCACTCTCAAATGCGTTGGGGTCTGTACTCACAGCGACTCCGGGCTCCTCCCCCATCTCTATACCACGATACGTTCACCGCGCCGCACTCGTCGTATCCTTGCCCATGACTCCCCTCCTTGCCCGGTGCTTTCCCGCCGCACTCCTGACTCTCCTGGCCTGCCCACTCCTCGCAACCGCCCCGGACCAACCCGGCAAATCTCCCGCCGAGCGCCCGGTGGCCGTTGTCGGCGAGCGCACTCTCGGCTGGTCCGATCTCGCGCCCCTGCTGGCCGAAGCTTCCGGCGCACAGATCCTCGAAGAATACGCCCTCGGCCAAGTGTTGAAGGAAGAGTGCGGCAAGCGCAGCATCACCATCGGCCGCGACCAGATCTCCGCCGAGCGCATCCTCCTGACCGACATGCTCGCCAAGTCCGCCCGCGTATCGACTTCCGAGGGCGAGGGTCTGCTCGCCAAAGTCCGACGCACCCGCGGCCTGGGCGAGCTGCGCTTCAAGGGCCTCCTCGAACGTAACGCCGCCCTCCGAGCCATGGTCCGCGCGGGCGTGGGCGACCCGCCGATCTCCATCTCCGAAGAAGACCTCACCACCGCGTACGACCTCAAGTTCGGTGCCCGCGTCCGCGCGCGGCTCATCCTCGTCGGCACGCAGGATGCCGCCAATGCCGCGGCTGCCAAACTGAAGGCGGGCACACCCTTTGCCGAGGTCGCTGGCGAAGTTTCTCTCGATCCCTCCGCTTCCAGCGGCGGGCTGCTGGCTCCTTTTTCGCTCTCCGACACTTCCTATCCCGTCGCGGTCCGCAAGACGCTCCTCAGCATCGCGCCAGGCACGACCAGCGAACCCCTGGGCGTCACTTGGGGCGGCACGAACGACACTCCAAACCAGCCGGGATTCGCGATTGTCAAACTCGAAGAGACCATCCCCGCCGCGCCGGATGCACCTTCGCGCGATGCCGCAGCCAAAGATCTCGAACTGGAAGTCCGCACGGTCCGCGAGCGCGCTGCCATGGACAAGCTCGCCAAGAAACTCCTCCGCACCATCGGCATCAGCGCCATGGACGGCTCGCTGAACTGGTCATGGGAAGGTCGCCCCAAATAACAGAGGCCCGGGCGCAAGCCCGGGCACCGCCGCGCGGCCAGTAACCCGACAGTTTGCACAAATCCCCGCCCGCTATCATCTTCCGGCCGACTCACCACTGCCCACTCACCACTCCCTCCCCCTCCCTCCCATGCTCAACACCGCCCTCCACCAGTTCCACCTCGACCACAACGCCACCATGGTCGATTTCGCTGGTTGGCACATGCCTCTGGTCTACAAAGGCACCGACGGCAGTGGCGGTCTCCTCAAGGAGCACGAGCAGGTCCGCACCTCCGGCGGGCTGTTTGATGTCTCGCACATGGGCCGCGTGAAGATCACCGGCCGCCACGCCCGGCGCCTCCTCGAGCGCGTCTGCTCCCGCCGCATCTCCGACATGCAGCCGGGCCAGTGCCGATACTCCCTTGCCTGCAACGAGACCGGTGGCGTCCACGATGACATCATCGTCTACCGCATCGACGATGACGACTTCCTGATCGTCGTCAACGCCAGCAACCGCGAGAAGATGCTCAAGCACTTCGAGTCGGTCCGCACCGCGGGCGATCTCACCTGCAAGATCGACGACCAGACCCTCAGCACCTCCATGGTCGCGCTGCAAGGCCCGAAGGTGATGGAGCTCGTCGGAAAGGTCTCGCGCGAGATTCCCACGCTCAAACGCTATCGCTTCGCCGTCAAGAATCTCGTGGTCATGAAGATCATCGTCTCGCGCACCGGCTACACCGGCGAGGATGGCGTTGAGGTCATCCTCCCCAACGCCGCCGTGAACATGGGCCTCAAGCTGCTGCTCAAGGACGCAGGCATGGAAGAGGCCAACGGAATCATAAAGCCCGCCGGCCTCGGCGCCCGCGACACGCTCCGCATGGAAGCCGGCATGCCCCTCTACGGCCACGAGCTGGGCGAGGACATCAACGCCCTCTCCTGCGGCATCGACTTCGCCATCTCACTCGAAAAACACACCATGGAGCGCGGCGAACCGTTTGTGGGCCAAGAAGCCCTCCTCCGCACCCGCGATGCCGGCGGCCCGCCCCGCCGCCTCGTCGGCTTCGCCCTCGACGGCAAGCGCACCGCGCGCCAGGGAATGAAAGTCCTCGCCAACGGCCAGGAATGCGGCACCGTCTCCAGCGCCGTCCTCAGCCCCACCCTCGGCCTCGCCATCGGCATGGCCTTCATCGACAAGCAAATCCCCGGCGATGGTGCGCCGATCCAGATCGACACCGGCCGCGACTCTCTCCTAGACGGCAAGACCCACAAACTTCCATTCTACAACCCGACAAGAGGCACTTGATCCTCTCTCCCGCACGAGCCCTCTCCCGCTTCAGCGGGAGAGGGTGGCAAGCGCAGTGAAGCCGAGAGAGGGTCTGCGGGTCGCGACAGGTGGCCCAATGTGTCCCCATCAGTGAACCGTCACGTGCCACCGGCTTCGCGAGGCTCCGATCGTGACGTCGATAATGCGGTCGGGATGAATCGGACATCGGTTTCAGTCCCCCGCTCCCGAGAGCCCGAAGGGCTTACACGGAGTAGCCGGGGGCCACGCCCCCGGTGAACATGAGTGATGATGTAATCGATCCGGCAAGCGTCGCACACCACCACATACCGCTCGCACGCTGGAGCTGGCGGACTACCGGGGCGGCTGCGCGAAGCAGAGACAATACTCGGTCCTGGCGGCCCCGCCGGTGCAGCGATTGAAAACCCACGCAGACCGCCGGTACCGGCGAAACGCACGAATTTTTGCTGAGATTCTTCGTTTGCGTGTTGGGAACACGCCATCCCCTGTGAAACTGGATCGCCTGGTCGTGAACACGGCGTTCTATCCAGAACCTGCCAACAATCCCCACATGATTGCCCGATCACGTCGCATCAGTCCTTCCGGTTTCACTCTCATCGAGCTGCTCGTGGTCATCTCCGTCATTGCCATTCTCATCGCGCTTGTGATACCCGGCCTTGATCGCGCCCGCGAGTCCGGCCTGCGAACGGCTTCTCTGGCCAACGCCCACCAGATCGGCATCGCGGGCGCGGCGTATCAGCATGATTCCAAAGAACTCCTCCCGTTCACAGCCGTGTATCGTCGCGGGGGGATCGCCTCACCAGAGTCCGGTCCTCTCGAAGGACTCTGCCCCTGGTCCTTCGCCGGGGCGAACAACGCGCCGTATTGGTCCGGCCGCGCGTTCGACATCGAAGCCGCCGATCGCCCCTTGAATCCCTACATTGCCTCCAGCATCACCTTTGATGCCCCGGCCGCGCCTGCCAGCATCGGCCCGAGCGAAGTGGATCGCAGATGCGCTGATCTTCCCGTTCTTCGCACCCGCGGCTATGAGGATTCGCTCGAGCGTTCCTGGCCCGCTACGCCAACGCCCGAGCTGAACCCAGGCATCACCTGCTACCAGGATGTCGGCACCTCGTATCTCTTGAACCTCCGCTGGCTCGACGCATTCACCACCATCGCCGATCCGATCGAGCGTCTCCGCATCGCGCTGCCGAAGCTCTCTGATGGAGCTGCCGCCGATGCCGCGCACCTTGTCTGGTTTACCGATCAGTCCGGCGAAGCCATTCCACGCTCACCAGACGCCACTTTTTCCTGGAACAACGCCTTTGACGACGACAACAAATCAGTCATGGGCTTCATCGACGGCCACGCGATGTATCTGCACATCCGCCCGGGAACGCTCCGCGACAAGGACTATGCGCTCACGTTGACCGGGCCGTAGATTCTTTCCCTGCATCCGGTCGGTACCGCCAAGTGACCGATGCCCGCGACGAACGCTCCACCCGCACGTGTAAGAAGACATCTCACGGCGTGTCACCACATCGATGGTGCGAGAGATGACTTCCGGCGATGAACGCATCCATGACACCTGCGAGGCAATCGCCTCCCGGTGAACCGCCTTCAAGCTCACCATCGCAGCTGGTATACGTTCATGGTCCGCAGCCCTGACCACATCAGGCGCATCTCCGCGCACGAACAATCACCACGCACATGCAGCTCGGGATCACCCGGAACAGACCGCACCTTCCGCTCAGCCAGCCATTGGATAATCCGTGTATCCCTCCGCCCCCGGCCCATAGAACAGCTCAGGCCGCGGCACATTCAGATCACACTTCTCGCGCAGCCGCCGCGGCAGATCCGGGTTCGCGATGAACAGCTTTCCAAACGCGACGGCATCCGCCTCGCCGCTGGCGATAGCGGCGGCCGCGCTCTCGCCCGTGAACTTCTCGTTGGCGATATATCCGCCCCCGCCCGCCTGCTTGAAGATGCGTCCGAGCTCCGGGCCGATCGCACCCGGTTGTTGGGCCTCGCGCGTGCAGATGAACGCCAGCCGCCGCTTCCCGAGTTCCCGTGCCACGTATCCGAATGTCGCCGCGGGAGTCGAGTCCCCCATCCCGTGCGAATCACACTTGGGCGCCAGGTGCATCCCGACGCGACCTGAGCCCCACACTTCCACGCACGCATCCGCCACCTCGAGCATCAGCCGCGCACGCTTCTCCAGGGTTCCTCCGTACGCGTCGGTGCGGGTATTCGACGAATCCTGCAGGAACTGATCCAGCAGATACCCGTTGGCACCGTGAATCTCCACGCCATCAAATCCCGCACGCTTGGCGTTTTCCGCACCCCGTCGATACGCCGCGACGATCCCCGGTATCTCATTTATCTCCAGTGCACGCGGGGTGTCGAAGCTCTTCAACGGCCGCACCAAACTCACATGCCCCGTCGGCGCGATCGCGCTGGGTGCCACCGGCCTCGCTCCGTTCAGATACACCGGATCCGACACGCGCCCTACATGCCACAGTTGCAGCACGATTCGCCCGTCCGCGTCATGCACCACCGATGTGATGCGACTCCACGCCGCGACCTGCTCATCCGACCAGATTCCAGGCGTATCCGGATATCCCACGCCCATCGCGTCAACAGATGTCGCTTCTGAGATGATCAGCCCCGCCGATGCACGCTGAGCGTAATACTCCGCCATCAGGTCTGTCGGTACACGCACAGGGGAGGTCGCGCGGCAGCGGGTCAAGGGCGCCATCACCACGCGATTCGCCAATCTCAACGTACCAAGCTCGACCGGATCAGAGAGCATCTTCATCTGAAATGATATTCACAGTCGTCGATACGTCAACCAGACGAAGAATCAGGAAACGACCACGCGCGAGTGCATTTCGAGCAACTCTGTTTTTTCCGTGCTCTGCTCGGTGGTGAAGATCGAGTCGGGATAGGCGCAAAGCAACGCGAGCCCACGCTCCTGACACACGCGATGCCAGATTCTCTCGAGTTTCTTCGTTGCTTGAATGTTTCCCTGAGTCCACAGGATCGCCACCATCTCTCCAAACGCCCGCACCTGTCGCCCGCCCGTTGCCACCTCTCCGATGATGCGATCCACAAATGCTTCAAAGAGTTTTTCGTCGGGGAGTCCATCGACCATGAACTGCCAGAGCGCCTCGTGAGCGTTCAACCGAACATACCGCCCGCGCGCCTGTAGCGTCGCAAAGTGAAACTCTGGATTCTCGCGTAGACGTTGCTCGAGCACAAACAGGTGCGCCATCGTCGCGATCACCACCACGCCATCCTCTCCCCTCAACCCCTCGCTCACAAACTGCTCAAGCGAACTCATGAAATAATCGGAATCCTGGTAGACCTGTACCACGTGCTCATGGGCAGCAATGCCTGCCCACTCCCCCCGCACGCGATTGTCCTCTGGATACTCGCACATAGAATTGCCCTTTGTATCGGATTCCTCAGCAGTACCATTCTCGCCCAATTCTGTGCCTTTTCCCCGCAAATCGTTCTGAAATGCGACAGATTTCTGCGAAACATCGCCGAAATAAACCTTTCTCATTCACCCCTTTTCTCCGGTTCATCTCGGCACGCTTTTGGCCCCCAATGCGCATTCGTTTTTGACTCCAACTCCTCGCACCCTGTCGGTAGCACGCCAACCCGTGGCGGCGTTATTCTTCCCCACATGCCTTCAAGCACCTCAAACACATCTCACGCTCAGACCTCATCAACGCGTGTTTCCATCTCCCCCTCACCCGTCATCCGCGTTGAGGTTGCGCCCGCGTCGGGACGCCCCGATTCCGTCGGTGAGATGCTCCGCCGCGAAGCCATGGCAGTCGGTACGACTCTGACCTTCGCACGTGCCACGCACGTGTATCTCATTCAGCCCGCGCTCGGCTCGCCGATCTCCACCGGGCAGCTCAATCTGATCTGCACCAAGCTGCTTGCCGATCCGGTGGCCGAGAGTTTCCGTACCGGAACGGGTGAAGTATTGCCCGGCTCGCACGTGGTGGAGGTCCATCCCCTGCCAGGTGTGATGGACCCCGTTGCGCAGTCTGTGCAACACGCAATCGCTGAGCTCTTAGGGCTTGCAACGCCACCACAAGTATCCACCGGATGGCGATACGATCTGCTGTGCGAAAGTGGCCTCTCGCAAGAAGCCGCACTTGCCCTGGCGGCTCGCCTGCTGGCAAATCCGGTTATTCAAAGGATTCATACAACACCCTTTCACCCAGCGACGTTTCCGCACTCCGGGGCGCACGCGGGCGGCATGGGATCGGTGAAGCTCATCGGACTTTCTGAGTCAGAGCTGACCAAGCTCAGCCGAGAGGCGCATCTGTTTCTGTCGCTGGATGAGATGATCGCGGTGCAGGAGCACTACACCACGCTGGGGCGCGATCCGCGGGAAATCGAACTCGAGACGCTCGCACAGACCTGGAGCGAGCACTGCGTACACAAGACGTTGAAAAGCAAGATTCGATACCGCCAGACGGCGACCCCCGACCCCATCAACTGGACAGATCGGCCGGGCCACGAGATTCACCCCGACGGCACAATTGTCATCGACAATCTGCTGAAGCGAACGGTTGCCGCGGCGACGTTCAAACTGATCGAGCGCGGCGTGGACTGGACGCTGAGCGTTTTCTCGGATAACTCCGGCGTCATCGCCTTCGACGATGAGAACGCCGTCTGCATTAAGGTCGAAACCCACAACCATCCGTCGGCCATTGAACCCTATGGCGGCGCGGCCACCGGTATCGGCGGTTGCATCCGCGATGTCATCGGCACCGGGCTGGGGGCGCGGCCGATTGCGAACACGAACGTGTTCTGCGTGGCAAACCCCGATGGCTGGATTGAGGGATCAGGGGACCAAGGAATGAAAGAATCCGATTCCGCTCCAAGGTCCCACGATCCCTCGGGCCCACGATCCCTTCCCGCCGGCTGTCTCCCGCCGCGACGGGTTCTTTCCCAAGTCGTCGCAGGCGTTCGCGATTACGGCAACCGCATGGGCATCCCGACCGTCAGCGGCGGTGTGTACTTTGATGATCGCTATGTCGGCAATCCGCTGGTGTATTGCGGCTGCATCGGTGTCATGCCGCGCTGGGCTGTGAAGGGAGAAGTGAAGCAAGGCGACCTGATCGTCGCGCTCGGCGGGCGTACTGGGCGTGATGGCATTCATGGAGCAACGTTTTCATCCGCAGAGCTTGAGCACACCGCCACCGACGAGTTCGCGCACGCGGTGCAGATCGGCAACGCGATCACCGAAAAGCAGACGCTCGATGCGATCATGCGAGCGCGGGATGAGTTCGGAAAGCCGCTTTACAACGGCATGACCGACTGCGGCGCGGGCGGTTTTTCCTCCGCCATCGGCGAGATGGGAAAGAGCACCGGCGCGATCGTCAACCTTGAGAATGCGCCGCTGAAATATGCGGGCCTCAGCGCGACGGAGATCTGGATCAGCGAAGCGCAAGAGCGCATGGTGCTCGCCGTGCCGCAGGTTAACCTATCGAAGTTGCAGGCGATCTGCGATGAGGAGCATGTCGAGCTGGCGGTGCTCGGCACGTTTACAGCCGCGCCAGGCAGCACGACGGAGAATCCCGACCTCGCCCTCATGTTCCACGGCCAGGAAGTCGGGCGGCTGAACATGCACTTCCTGCACGAGGGCATTCCGACGCCACGCCGCGAGGCGACGTGGACAAGAAACGAAGGAGTGATGAAGGGAAGAAGTGACGCAGAGAAGTCGAACACGTCCACTTCCACATCTTCACTCCGTCACTCCGTCACTCCGCCACTTTCTTCCGCACTTCTGGCTCTCCTCTCCCACCCCAACATCGCCAGTAAGCACTGGATCATCCGCCAGTACGACCACGAGGTCCGCGGCGGCACGGCGCTCAAGCCGCTGGTGGGGCCGCTCTCACGCGGGCCGGGAGACGCCAGCATCGTCTGCCCGGTCCCAAACTCCACCCGCGCCCTCGCCATCTCCTGCGGCCTGCAAACCGGCATTGGCGATCCGCTCCTCGGTGGTGATCCGTATCTGATGGTGCTCGCAGCGATCGATGAGTGCGTGCGCAACCTTGTCTGTGTCGGCGCGGACCCGGAGCGGATCGCGATTCTCGACAACTTCTGCTGGCCGAGCTGCGCCAAACCGGAGAACCTCGGCTCGCTCGTGCGTGCCGCGGAGGGCTGCTATGACGGCGCGCTGGCCTATGGAACACCCTTCGTTTCCGGCAAAGACTCGCTGAACAACCAGTTCACCACGCGGGATGGACGGACAATCGAGATTCCCCCGACGCTGCTCATCACTGGTATGGGAATCGTGCCGGATGTGCGGCGGGCATGCTCTATGGATGCCAAGCACGCGGGGAACATGCTGCTGCTCGTGGGCCGCACGCAAGATGCACTCGCCGGCTCGCACTATCAGCAACTCTTCGGTACGACCGGTGCAGCACCGATGCCAACCACCGACCTTGCGGCTGGCCCGCTGACCGCGCGTTGCGTTGCGTCTCTCATCGCAGATGGGTTGATCGCCTCGGCTCACGATGTATCGGACGGCGGCCTTCTAGTCGCAGTCGCGGAGATGCTCATTGCGGGATCGACGCCGAGTTCTCCCATTGGAGCATCGCTCACGCTTGAAGGGGTGGACGCTTCGCTTGCTGCGTTGTTCGGCGAGTCTCCCTCGCGTTATGTACTGGAAGTCCCTCCGGCAAATCTCGATCACGTGCAGGCATTGATGCGGGCCGCGAGTGTTCCGTTCCAGTCAATCGGCACACTGACAAACACCGGGACGTTGCAAGGCGCTGGATTGAATGCGCCAATGGCGGTGGAAGCTCTGGCGAAGGCCTGGCTGGGCACGCTGGATTGGTGACAACATCAGAGCCGAGCGGCGAAAGCCGCCGGTGCCTTGCGTTCCACACACGTCAGAGCGACCGGCGGTTTACGCCGCTCGGCTCTGATTGATCGTTCACACGCCCACGCCACTCACCGCAAAGGTAAACACTCCGCCGACACTCGTCAGCAACGGATCATTGCTCGTGATGCGAATTACCGCACTCCGTGTGCCGAGCGAGAGCGGATCAAACCGCACCTTGAATGTCACGCTCTGGCCGACACTCAGCACCCCGCTCAGCGGCTGCGCACTGATGAAGTAATCCGCCGCGTTCAGACCTGCGATCGTCACGAATGTCATCCCCGAAAGCACCAGGTCCGCAAGTCCTGTGTTGCGGATCGTGAAGAGCCGCACGCGATTGGCGGTGCCGGATGTCGCGACATTGCCGAAGTCAGTCTTGTCCAGCGTGCTTGGTGTGGAATCGCCCGCAGCAATCACCGTGCCCGCGTTACTCAGCTCCAGTCGCGCCTGCGCCAGACCGGTGCCACGGATCGAAAACGTTTCGCTCGGCGTGATCGTGTCGTTGCTGGTGATGGTCACGCTCGCGTACGCAAATCCGATGATGCCGTTGGGTGTGAATCGCACGCGGAACTGCGTCGTTGCTCCGGGCGCGAGCATGGCCGCGGGCTGGACGAAGACTGTGAACACGTTGGCGTTCACGCCGCTGATCTGCACGGCGGACGTGCCCGTTGCGCCGAGGGTCATGGTGGCCAGCCCGATGTTGGTGATCGTGTAGATCCGCACCTTCGAGCCGTACTGCGTGTTCACTCCCGCGAAGCTCGTCCAGTCCGCGGTGGTCGGCGTGTCGTCCGCCTGCGCGATCACCATCTGGTTGCCGGAGACCTGCACAATCGGCCGGTTCACCCCACGCCCGAGGATCGAAAACGAATACGTCGCCGTCGACGGATCGTTCGAGGTGATGGTGATGGTCGCATTCCGCACGCCCAGTGCGCTCGGATCGAACGTGATCGTGAACGTCGTGCTCGCGCCCGCAGCCACGTTCGTCGCCGCGTCCGAAACCAGAGTGAAGTCGGAGGCATTCACACCGCTGATGATGACATGCGTGAAGCTGGTCAACCGCAGATTCTGGTTGCCGATGTTGCCGATCGTGAACGTCTTGGTCACGCTCTGCTGCGTGAGGTTAGCGTTGCCGAAATCGGTATTGTCCTCTTTCCGCGGCGAAGTATCGCCGCTGAAAACCACCAGCCCGTTCCCCGACACCTGAATCACCGGCGCGGGCGGCGCGACGCCGCGCACGCCGTCGAGTTTCGCGTTCTGCGAGCCGACCGTAACGTTGTAATATGTGACCGCGCTTCCCCAACCACCGCCAGAAAAAGTCACCGCGTACGTGCCCGCTGGCACCTGCATCTGCCAGCCGCCCGCACTCATAGTCGTGACCGTGTACTCCGGCGCACCCGCGCTCCCGTTCGCGGCCACCGCGTGAATCGTCACGCCGCCCAACCCCTCGCCCGCGGTATACCCATCGCTCCCGCCATCCTGATACGCCACGCCCAGCAGAAACGGATTGCCGGAGTTGAACCGCCGTCCGAACTCCTGCGAGACCACCCACGGCCCAACGGTGTGGCCGGGCACGTTTCCTGGCGTGGCGATACGAATGCCCACTTCGCGATACGTCGGCTCCAACATGTTCTCGCGGTGTCCGGGAGGGTCCTGAATGCCCGTTGTGTTCGGATCGGTGGGCGTGCCGCCCCAGTCCAGCGCGAATCCCGCGTGCGTGTGCACCACGCCCTCCGCATACGCGTACACGTTCTCGCCCACCTGCGACCAGTTGGTATATCCCGCGTTGTTGGCGCGCTGTCCCAGTGCGGGCTCTCCCGGTGCCTGGTGCGTCTGCTGGTCCGCCGCGATCATCGCCGCGTTGTGACCTTCCGCTGAGAGATACAACTTGTCGTTCCACGCCAGTGGCTGCGCGGCCGCCAAACTCGCCCATTGTGAAGCGAGCACCGTGCCGCTGGTGTGAAAGTACCTCAGAGCCGCGTCCACATCCGCGTTTGTTGATCGCGCCGGATTCCCCAGCGAGCTGGTCAACAGCCCCAGTTCTTCCGCCGGATGTTGCCGAAATCTGTTCAGCAGTTCCAGCAGATACTGCTCATCAGCCGAAGGATCAAAGACCATCAACTGACGCGGTTCAAGCAGTTCCATCGCGCACCAGTCCACGGCCAAACCCGCGCGCTCACGCAAGATGCCGATCCGATTCGCCTGCCGCGCCATGCTCATGGGAGTTCCCCTTCCGTCACATCCCGCCACGCACACATCCCAACGTCCCGCCGCAACATTGATATCGGCCAATCGCCCGTACGTTGCCACACCCACGCGAGTTCTCAGACGACCGAACGTTCCACTTGCACCGACCATTCGGCCACCAACCGCCACACTCTCTCTGTGCATTCACATCCCCCATCCGACATTGTCCATCCCACGTTCCCTCACCCCTTCGCCCACGTCCGCAGCCGCTCCGCCGCCTTTTCCAACGTTTCCATCTTCTTGCAGAATGCGAACCGCGCCAGCGGCCGGCCATGCTCTTTGTGCTCATAAAAGACGCTCGGCGGAATCGCCGCAACGCCCACCTCGCTGGTCAGATACCTGCAAAACGCCAGATCATCCGCGAACCGATCGCCGAGCCGAC
Organism: Phycisphaerales bacterium; assembly: GCA_046593245.1. GTDB lineage: Bacteria > Planctomycetota > Phycisphaerae > Phycisphaerales > UBA1924 > UBA4658. The sequence goes on along the minus strand of JBKJOD010000171.1, from coordinate 4,193 downwards.
CCTGGCCGCCCGCGCTTGAGTTCGTCCAGTCCACCACAATGAAATACGCCCCGGCGGGCATGAAGACCTCGAAACCGCACTCGCGCAGCACGCCGCCGAGAAACCCGCGGCCGCGCGCGAGGTCCGTGCGCAATCCCTCAACTGCTCCGCGCGCTTCGGGCCCGAACGCCGCTGCCGCGCCCCACTGCAACGGCGTCGCCGTGCTGAAGGTCATGAACTGGTGCGCCGCCCGTACCCCCGCGCTGAGCTCCGGCGAGCCGATCGCCCATCCGATCTTCCACCCCGTCAGGGAGAACGACTTACCCAAACTTGTCAGCGTCAGCGTGCGCTCCGCCATTCCGGGCAGCGTTGCCAGATGCACATGCGGCAGCATTGGGTCATAGGTCAAATGCTCGTACACCTCATCGGTGATCGCGATCACATCATGCTTGATGCACAGCTCCGCGATCAGTTGCAGCTCATCGCGCGAAAACACCTTCCCCGTCGGATTGTGCGGCGTGTTCACCAGCACCGCCCGCGTTTTATCCGTGAACGCCGCCGCAAGTTCCTGCGGGTCAAACCAGAACTGCCCCTGCCCGCTGAGCGGCGTGCAGAGAACCGTCTTGGGTGCCGTGGTGGACGGCTTTGCGTCCGCCACGCCCGGCGCGCGATTCGTGGCGCAGTCCAAAGCTACTCCACCACGACATCCAAGTTGACTCGGCGCACGCAAGGTAACAAACTTCGCAGTCGCCCCCGCCATCGCCACGCTCGCCCGATACGAGTCGTAGTACGGCTCGAACAGAACGATCTCATCGCCGGGGTTCAGCAGCCCGAGCATCGCCGCACAGATCGCTTCCGTGCATCCGCTCGTCACCGTCACCTGCCGGTCCGGATCAATCGCCATCCCCGTCCGAGCGTTCCAACTCTCTGCAATCACCTTGTTCAAAGCGGGAATTCCAAACATCCGCGCGTACTGGTTCTGGCCCGCTCCGCCAACCCCTACCGCCTCAACCGCCGCCCGCTTGATGAACTCCGGCCCATCAAAATCCGGAAACCCCTGCGCCAGATTCACCGCCTCATGCTTGTTCGCAAGCAGTGTCATCTCCGTGAAGATGGTCGTCCCAAATGGCGCGAAGCGATCTGCCAGGACTCCCCTTGCCATGTCCTCCGCCTTTCACATCCGACATTCCGCGACTTCGTTACTTCGTCACTCCCCCACTTCTTCACTTCCCACTCACGCGTACACCTCAAGGAACACCCTTCGCGTCGGCTTCACTTCTCGATGCAGGTTCTTCCGCGTCCAACTGCGGATATCCCCCATCGCCGTCGGCTCGACCTTCAGATATTGCTCGAGCGCATGCTGCGGCAGAATCGCCGCCATTTTCTGGAAAATCCCAAGCTCCATCCCCGCGATCCCGCAGACATAGATCAGCGTTCGCTCGCTGGAGAGCATCGCCATCATCTGGTCGCGATTCGTCGAGATGCGGTCCTGCACGTACATCGGGTCGTGCCCGTCACTCTGCTTCTCGCGGCTGATCGCCGTCAGATACGTGAATCGCTTGTGCTCGGACGCCATCTGCCGGAAGAACGCGTCGTACAACAAATCCGTCGCGTAGGGCGACCCCATTACCAGCGCGATCTTGCTCGGCGCGTTGTTGTGCAGCAGGTCGAGCAGCATCCCGCGGAATGGCGCGATCCCCGTCCCCGTCGCAAAGAAGATGTAGTCGTACGACCCTGAATCCGCGGGGAGCAGAAACTTCTTCCCGTTCGGCCCGCTCAGCTTGATCTCATCCCCCTCACGCACATCGCACAAATAGTTGCTGCACACACCCAGGAACAGCTTGTGCGTCTCCCAGTCTTCATCGATCGTCCGCTTCACCGTCGTCGAGATGATCTTCCCAGCGCCATCCTCGCCGCGTGTCGGGCTGGCGACCGAGTACAGCCGCACCGCGTGGTTCCGGCCCTTGGCATCCTGCCCGGGCGCGAGCACGCCGATCGACTGCCCGGGCAGAATCTGCCCCTGCAGTGTCGTGCCGGAGACATCGATCTCCACATGCCGCACAAAGCCCGCCGCCTTGCGGCTGGTGCAGATCTCACTCTTGGTGACTCGCGCCGTCACCGGCTCGTTCGGCCGGTACAGGTGCATCTTCACCTCCGGGAGCGCGATCTCTCCCTCAGAGGAATGTGGGACAGGCGACGCAGGATTCGACGAGGTGGGAGTGCTCATGCAACTCCAAGCGTTCGGTCCCGGTTCCTCAGAGTCAAACCCACCTCCTATTCCGAGCCCTCGCCGTCCGCGGGAGACGTTCCCCTGATTCCCTCCGCTTACGCGGCAGCTCGTCATGGGGGATCGTGTATTTGCCCGCGTTACCGGCCCTTTCCGTGCTCAACCCCCGTATCACCCGCATATCCGGCCCCCAAGGCCGCCCCATCGGCACGTCCCATTCAACACCCCCAGCGCTCCGGGCGATGAACTCCCGTGACCGACGTCCCTCTCGCGGAGGGACGCGGCCACACCCACTATGTCCCGCAACCACCAATCCACATTCCTTGAGAACCTCGAACGCCGCAAGGCCGGGCGCATCCGGTGCTCGCAGACGCTCTGCCAGCTCGGCCCCATCGCCGACCTCTCGCGCAACGGCTGCCGCGTCATCTCCAAAGAAGCGCTCAGCATTCCAAAGGACAAGTCCGTCAACCTCCGCATCACCGCGGCCGGCCTCACACTCATCGTCCCAGCCCAGCAGGTCTCCTGCCGCGCAAGGCGAGACGGCAAGCATGATATCGGTTTCCGCTTCGCTGGCATTCCCGAGCAGTCTCGCCGGGAGTTGATGAGCCTCATCCGCGCTGCGATCGACTCCGACAGTCACGTCCACCGCCTCTCTGCCTGATCCCATTCACTTCCACGTTCCAGGACCCAGCATGAGCATCAAGAGCGGCACACCCTCCGGTAAACTCACCAAAGCAGGTGTCAGCTTTCTCAAGCGTCTCGTGTTCGACGAGTCCACGCTTGAGGCCGACAACCGGCGCGAAGAAGATCGCACGCCCGTCGTCGGTGAGGTCAACGTGATCGTGCTCGGCCCCGCCGGTCAATCCATCGGCCAGACCCGCGTCTTCGTCCGCGACCTCTCCAAATCCGGCTGCGGTCTCTGGTCGCGCGTCCGCTTCGACTCCGGCACCCAACTCGTCCTGCACTTTCCCGCCGCCAACGGCCAGCCCCCGCTGGCCCGCGTCGTCACCGTCTGCCACAGCCGCGGCCAGGAAGGTGCCGGCTACGCCGTCGGCTGCCGCTTCACCGGCGAAACCAAATAGCGTGGCATGGGCGTCCTGCCCATCTTCTTTTGCCTCACGCCCCCTCCCCCGCTCCAGCGGAGGAGGTGTGCGAGCAACGCGAGGACAGATGTGGCATGCAACCCCACGCAGTGATCCATGGCGGATGCGCCCCGGCAGTTGCCGCGCCATAGCAGCATGCATGGCCCGCTCAAAGCCACGGACCACGGCACCCAAACTGTCCGTTCACTTCTCTTACGCCGCCGAGCGCATCGCATACATCGCGTCATACCCCGCCCGCTTTTCCGCCTCGCCAAGCGTGTCGTGCGCATCATTGATCGCGCAGAACCGCTGCTGCGCCCCCTCCTCGCGACATACGTCCGGGTGATATTTTCGCGCCAGCACGCGATACGCCTTATGGATTTCCTCTTCCGTCGCACGCGGAGTGACCCCAAGCACCTGGTAATAGTCCGGCATCCGCAGTGCCTCAATCAGCTTTTCCCGCTTCTCCCCGCTGCTGAACACGCTGGCCGCACGGCGTTTTCCGTGCCGCGCGAGATTTTCCACCGCGACGCGATCCTCTTCGGTCATCCTCAGGAACTCCATCGCGATCTCGTACCGCCCTCCGCCGATCGGGCGCACCCGCACCACGCGCATCCGAACGCTCATGCAGTCCGTCGGCGCGTTCAGCTCAACATCCATTTCAGTCCCAACCGCAAGCCCCATGGCCCGCTGGGCCCGCACGCTCATCCCGCTGCGCGAAATGTCCACGATCGGCCCGATGGCGCAGCTCACCACCGCCGTCTGCATGCGCTCAGCGCGCTCGCAGGTCGCCCCGTTCTCGGACGTCTCGAATGTTCTCTTGGACCACGGCCACATATCCGCGCAATCGGCCCGCCACCGCCGTCTGCGAGCGCGCTGAGCGCATGCAGACGGCGGTGGTGAGC
>JBKJOD010000246.1:0-11861 GCA_046593245.1 Phycisphaerales bacterium | reverse complement strand
CCCTCCACCCTCGCCCGCGCCCCCACACATCGCGGAATCTACGCCTGAACTCCTGCAACTCGACGCCGAGAATGAGGCCCTGCGAATCCTCGGGACCCCGCACCCGACACCCCTCCGGTGTTCGGCTATTTCATTGACATCCGATCACCCATCTCATCCTCGCTTCCGAGAACCCCATCACGCACGCGCCACCATCCCTCCCGCCTCCCGCACCGAAGGTGCCCCGGCCTCTCGCTACGGATTGCGCGACGCTGCTCTGAGCGTCGCGCAACCCGTAGAACACGTTCACAACCCTCCACCCGCCTCGGCAGGGGCGGAGGAATCAAACCATCTAACTTGAATCCCACCTCCCCAGGCCGCTTCAGCGGCCTTTCCCGTTTGTAGGCCACCGCTTCAGCGTTGGTACAGCGCACCACACCCACACCATCCCTCACCGCATCTCCTTCAGCCCGTTTCAACGGGCTTCCTCCCTTCACGGCTTCAGCCCTCCCTGTAAACTCCAGCATCAATGAAAGATCAATACTTCGGCGACATCAACGACTATCGAAAGTACGGCCTGCTGCGCTCGCTCACATCCGCACACCAACTCCGGCTAGGCGTCTGCTGGTTGCTGACCCATTCTGACGACACTTCGGACGGCCGCTTCCTCAACTACCTCAACCAGCCCAACCGCTTCCGCCACCACGATCCCGAACTCTTCGATTTTCTCCACGCATCCGTCATCCGCGAGGCGGACCGCCGCACCGCTGGCATCGCCGCCACCTCTCTGCTCGGCTACGCCACCTTCCACAACGCAATCCTGAGCGATCATCGCGATGATCGCGCCGACTACTTCGCGCAGCTCACCCACCATTGCCCTCAAAGTGACCTGATCTTCTTCGATCCCGACAACGGCTTGGATATTCCGTCCATCAGCAAGGGCCATCGCAACTCGTCCAAGTACATCTACCGCGACGAGATCGCCGCCGCATTCGCAACCGGCGCATCCGTGCTCGTCTACCAGCACTTCATCCGCGAGAAGCGCGAGCGATTCACCGCCCGTCTCGCCAAAGACATGCAACTCGCCACCCTCGCCCCCGCCATCTTCACCTTCAGCACCCCGCACGTCCTCTTCCTCCTCGCTTCGCAACACAGCCACATCGACACCTTCCGCTCCCGCCTCGGAGCGATTCAAACGACTTGGGCAACCCATTTCATACTCGCAGAACTCTCACCCGAATAGGCACTCCACCCACCCTTTTCTCCCCTCTCCCCTTCTCCCCTTCCTGATCCGCGTCCTCCGCGTTCATCCGCGGCTCACCCCTCTTCTCCCAAAACCCCCCTTGCTGTACACTCTGTTCCATGCCCGCCGACGACTATCCCACCGCCCTGCACGCCACGCCCCCTCCGGCGAGCGCATCCAGCGGCGTTCCCTCCTTCGGCGAGCATGCCGGCGACATGCTCGGCCCCTACAAACTCCTCGAAGTCCTCGGCGAGGGCGGCTTCGGCGTGGTCTGGCTCGCCGAGCGCCGCGAGCCCTTCTACCAGCGCGTCGCCATCAAGGTCGTCAAGCCCGGCATGGACTCGCGCGAGGTCATCGCCCGCTTCGAGCAGGAACGCCAGGCCCTCGCCGTCATGGACCATCCCAACGTCGCCCGCGTCCACGACGCCGGCGCCACCTCCCGCGGCCGCCCCTATTTCGTCATGGAGCTCGTCACCGGCGAGCCCATCACCGACTACTGCGACAAGCACCGCCTCACCATCCGCCAGCGCCTCGAACTCTTCATCCCCGTGTGCGAGGCCGTCCAGCACGCCCACCAGAAGGGCATCATCCACCGGGATCTCAAGCCCTCCAACATCCTCATCGGCTCGCGCGATGGCGAGCCCGCGCCGAAGGTGATCGACTTCGGCGTCGCCAAGGCCATCTCGCACGCGCTCACGGACAAGACCATCTTCACCGAGTCCGGTCAGATGATCGGCACGCCCGAGTACATGAGCCCCGAGCAGGCCGAGATGAAAAGCGGCGACATCGACACGCGCTCCGATGTCTACTCACTCGGCGCGGTCCTTTACGAACTGCTCACCGGCGGCGCACCCTTCGAGACCCACTCCCTCCGCGCCAACGGCTTCGGCGGGCTTGTTGACACCATCCGTAACGTCGATCCGCCGCGCCCCAGCACGCGCCTCACCTTGCTGACGCGCGACCAGTCCGGCGCGATCGCGCAGCACCGGCGCGTCGCCCGCGAGGTGCTCGCCGCCGAGCTCAAGCGCGAACTCGAATGGATCCCGCTCAAAGCCCTGCGAAAAGACCGCCGCGAGCGCTACGGCAGCCCCGCCGATCTCGCCCGCGACATCCGCAACTATCTGCATGGCCGCCCGCTCGAAGCGGGCCCGGAATCCACAACCTATCGCCTCCGCAAGCTGGCGCGCCGCAACAAGGGCGTGGTCGCTGCGGCGGGGCTGATCGCCGCATCCCTCGTCGCCGGCATCGTCGCCTTCGCCTGGCAAGCCCGCGCCGCGAGCATCGAGCGCGATGCCGCGCTCGCCGCCCAGCAGAGCACCGACATCGCCCGCGCCGCCGAAGAGCGCGAGCGCAAGAAGTCCCAGGCCATCAATCAGTTCATGCTCGATGCGCTGCGCGCCTCGGACCCCAACCAGGGCGGGCGTCAGGACATGCTCGTCGCCGAGGCAATGTCCAGCGCGATGCGCCGACTCGACGATGGCGCGTTCAAGGGCCAGCCCGATGTCGAGTCCAACCTCCGATTCACCATCGCGGAAGTCCTCGATGGCAACGCCCGATCCGGCGATGCCCTCGCCATGGCCCAGCGCGGCCTGGACATCGCCCAGAAGTCGCACGCCGGCGATCATCCCGATGTCGCCAAAGGCCTTGGCATCGTCGGCACCTGTCTGCACACGCTCGGCCGCGATGTCGAGGCGCTCCCGAAGTTTGAGAGCGCGCTGGCCATGCTCCACCGCCTGCGCGGCAACGGCGACGACGCCGACATCGCGCTCGCCACCGGCAACCTCGCCGAGTCCCTCGGCGCGCTGGGCCGATGGAACGACGCACTCCCCAAGTACGAACAGTCCCTCGCCATGTCGCGGCGCATCGCGCCGGGCGATGATGCCCGCGTGGCGACGGGCATGAACAACCTCGCGTTCTGCCTGCAAGCCCTCGGGCGCGCTCCCGAGGCGCTCCCGATGTACCAGAACGCGCTGGAGATGCAGAAGCGGCTGTACGCAGGCGATCATCCGGACGTGGCCCGCGGCCTGAACAACGTCGGCTACTGCCTGCAGGCGATGGGCCGTGCCGGCGATGCGCTCCCGATGTACCAGCAAGCCCTGGACATGCGCCGGCGCATGTTCAAGGGCGACCATCCCGCCATCGCGCGGGCCATCACCAACGTCGCCGGATGCCAGAGCGCGGCCGGTAAACCCGCCGAGGCGCTGGCCATGTATGAGGATGCGCTCGCCACCTGGCGGCGCGTGTACAGCGGCGACCATCCGGAAGTTGCGATGGGCATCACCAGCACCGCCGTCGCGCTGCACCAGCTGGGGCGCGCGCCCGAATCTCTTGCCCGCTTCGAGGAAGCGCTCGTGATGCGGAAGCGGCTGCACAGCGGCGACCATGTGGATGTGGCGACCGCACTGAACAACGTCGGCCGCGAACGCTTCCTGCTCAAGCGACCCGCCGAAGCGGAAGCACCCCTGCGCGAGTCGGTCGCGATGTACCAGCGCGTGGCGCCAGGCGACACCGCCAACACCGCCAACGCAACAGCCAATCTTGCGGCCTGCCTGAACGCCCTCGGCAAAGCCAATGAAGCGTTGCCGCTGGCAGAACACAGCGCGGCGATGGCATCGCGTGTGCTGCCCGATGGCGGCCCCATCCGCACCAAGTGCGAGGGAATCTTGGCAGAGATTCGCAAGGTCACGGGTGTTGAGACCAAGCCATAGTGGTGTGATCCGCCGCACCAACATCGCATGCAACTTGCATGTGTGGTACTATGTTGTATCCGACCGATTTCCATGAGCGAAAAGAGGGCGAATGCTGCGAGATCGAAAGCTCCAGTTCCGGGCCGAAGAGGCGCGCCGCGCAGCCGTGCTTGCGCGATGGTCGCTTGGTCTGGGGGTGGGGGTGGCGGCGGTGGGCTGCTTGGTGCTTGCCGGATGGGCGCTGCGCATTCAGCCGCTGCGTGAGCTGTATCCGGGGCTAGCAACGATGAAGCCCGATACCGCGGCAGCGTTCACACTGATCGGATGTGCGTTGGCGATACTGGCGCGCCCGACGAGCCGCCCAAAGTGGATGACCAGCGCAGCGCGGGTGATGAGCGGCGTGGTAGCCGCCTTCTTCGCGCTCACACTGCTGGAGTATGTAATCGAAAAGGACTTTGGAATCAACACGCTGGTACTCGGGGCGCTGGGACGTGGTGAGGAAGCACTGACAGGACGCGGCAGTGGTGGCCACCGATGGGCGCCACTCATGGCCCCCGCGCCGGCAACCACGACGGGGCTGATGCTCTGCGCGGTGTCGCTGCTGTGTCTGGAATCGTCAAAGCAGTGGCGCGTGCGACCCTCAGAAGTTCTTGGAGCGTGTGCCGGAATGATCGGATTGGTGGCGATACTCGGGTATGTGTTCGGCGTTCAGGAGTTGTACCAGTTTGGGATGTACTTCTCGACCGCGTTGCACACCGCCATCTGTCTGGTTGTTGTCGGCGTGGGCGTGTTGCTGGCCCGGGCCGATTGGGGTGCGATGGCGGTGATCATCAGCAGCTACGAGGGCGGCATGCTGGCGCGGCGGCTGGTGCCGCTCACGGGGCTGGCCCCGCTGGCGCTGGCCGGGGTGGTGCTCATCGGTGAGCGGATGGGGTGGTACGGCTCGGGGATGGCCGTCGCGCTGCTGGGCGTGAGCAGCGCGGTGGTGCTGGCGGCGGGCGCGCTGGTGACGGCGGCGTCATTGAATACGGCGGATGCGGCACGCCGATCGGTGGAGTCCAGGCAGTCGATGATGATGGCGGAGCTGGACCATCGGGTGAAGAACAACCTCGCGTCGGTGCTGAGTTTGGCGGAACTGACCATCGGATCCGCGTCGTCGCTCCAGGCGTTTGGAACGACTTTCAAGGGACGCGTGCGGGCGATGGCGCGAACACACGAGGCGCTCGCCGCGACGAGGTGGCAAGGGGTGCGGATGCACGATGCCGTGCGGATGACCGTCGCACCGCTGGCAGACGGAGGCAACCGTCTGGAGGCGATCGGCGAAGATGTGCTGCTGCCCTCGCGGGCATCATCGGCGATCTGCGTGATGCTGCACGAGCTGGCAACCAACGCGGCCAAGTACGGCGCGTTCTCAACGCCGGATGGGCATGTGCAGGTGTCGTGGTCGATGGACGCTGAGAAACACCTGACGCTGGAGTGGCGCGAGACGGGCGTGGAGTCGATCCGCGAGCCCACGCGGCGCGGCTTCGGTACCGAGTTGATCCACGGCGCGGTCCAACATGAGCTGCAGGGGGAAGTTGACATTGAGTACAAGCCGCCGGGGCTGCGCTGCCGCGTGAGGGCACCGCTGTCGCTGGTGGAGCACGGAACTGCCGAGGAAACGCAGGTGTGACAGGACTCTTTCGGACAGGAGCGCTGCCATGATGACGATCGCACCGGTGACACCAGGTGGCCTCTCCGGCCGGCACATCCTGCTCGTGGAGGACAACTTTCTGGTTGGCATGTCCATGCGCAAGATGCTGGAGGAGATGGGTTGCCATGTGGTCGGGCCGATCGCCTCGATGGCCGAAGCCGAACGCGTTGCAAGCGAGACCGCGGTAGACGCGGGCGTGCTGGACATCAACATCATCGGCGGGACGACCGCGGGCGTCGCGGACCGGCTGAACAAGCGCGGCACGCCGTTCATCTTTGTCACGGGATACGGAAGCCCGCGGATGCTGCCGGAATCGCTCAAAGGCCAGCCGCGGCTGAACAAGCCGGTCGACGAGCGCGGATTGGGTGATGCGCTGCGGCGGGCGGTGGCCTGAAGGTCCGGAATAACTTGGAGGAAATGTGCGAACTGATTGAAGTGGACGGGTGATGTGATCGACATTGTGATTGTCCGGGTACGTTGGCATCCTGCCCCGCACGACCACGGTTTGGATCACACTACACCCCTTCCCATCTCCTTTCGCTGAATGATTCGCGCCCGACCCGGCGCGGGCACCGTGTGTTTTCCGGTGCATCGCGCGGGACTTCGGGCGCTTTTTTCATGTGCTGGGGAAGCGGGGTGAAACGGCTATCTCAGATGATGTCGCCGGTGTTGTTGATGCTGTCGTACACAGTGTTGGCGAGGTTGCGCAGCGCCGTGTCGAAGTTATAGATATTTCCAGCGGTCGAGAGGCTGTTCGTCGCCTGCAGGAGTTGCATCACAGTGAGCGTCGAGTTGTTCGCGACTCCGAACGCCGCGCCGGAAGAGCCGACGTTGAAAGTTCGAGCGCCGGTGCCGGTTGCCGACACGTTGAATCCGTACCCGGAAGCCATGCTCCCGCCGGCGAGTCCGCTGTTGGTCACATAGACCGCGAACGCCACCGCCAGCACCTGGGCGTCAAGCTTCTGACCCTTGACCGTGAAGCGATCCATGAACGCTGCGGCGACTTGGGTGTTGGTCTTGCCACTCAGGTTCTTGGAACCCGACTGCGCACCGTACATGTTCGGGAAGTTCGTCGCCAACCAGTTGCCCAGCGCCGTCGAAGTCGCCCCGCCATTGAGTGACTTGATCAGGGCCTGACCGTTCTTGTTGTGCCAGAAACCGATGGTGGCCGTGTCGCCCGTTGTGATGGGCGTTGAACTCTGGAGCCGCTCGCCGAAGTTGTAGTTGAACCCGTCCTGGCCAGCGAGCACTTGGATGGAGGAGAACACGTCGTTGGCGGTCACACCGCCGAGGGTACCGAGAGTGTCGATGCCGTCCACATAGGAAGCGGGCTGCGTCTCGACGATGCGGTAGGTACCAGCACGGAGATCGTTGAAGCTGTACGCACCGTTGGCATCTGTGGCCGCGGTGCGGGTGACCGAGTTGCCGTAGAGATCCACACCCGTGAGCGTGACGGTCACGCCCGGGATGCCTGCCTCGCCAAAGTCAATATCGCCGTTGTTGTTGCCGTCTACATATACGAACCCGCTGAGACTCGCCGGTGCGGCACGCTCGATGGGCGCGTATGACCCTTTCGCGCCGCCCGTGAAGTTCACCGAGAAATCGCCGGCGAAGGTGGAGTTCTCGCTGGTCATCGTCAGGCCGATGTCACGCCCAGCCGGATACGACGCCAGCAGCAGGCCGCCAGTGGGGATGAAACGGAAGTCGTAGGTGTCGGTCGGTCCACCGCTGTCCAAAGAGCCGAAGGCGAAGGCCTCGCCCGTCAGCAGCACACCGGACTCGCCGGGGTCAATCGTTCCGTTCCCGTCCAGATCGGCGGAGCCCTGGATCACCAAGTCGTCGCCGGGCACACCCCCGATGAACTGCCCCGCCGCGTTGACACGAATGTGGATCTGAAAGTCGCCATGGCCGCCGGCGACCGGGACGGGGGGCATTGAAGCCGACGTGCGCACCGACGTGGGAGATGCGACGACATCAAACGCCTGCGTGGCCGCGTTGTACGTGGTGACACCGGTGGCGTCGTACGCCCCACGCGGATACTCGGCGATCAGCACGTTCGTCAGCGCGAGAAACTCGCGTTTCTCGAGTGCTTCCATGTCCGCCCAGCCGGCGCGGTCGGCGAGCGTGCGTGTGGGGCGACGGCCAGAGGAGATGTTCCGAGAACGACCAAGAATGGTTGAAGGACGCATGAGAATGACTCCAAAGAGAGGGCGCATCCCGAGATGGGCGCGCAACAACAGCAGGAACAAGTTCGCACTTCTTCGAGTCATCCCAGCGTCTTGGCTATGGAAACTCTGAACAACAAATAGAGAGTGCACCGATGGATCAAGCGATCAGCGCGAACGGCGCCGCGCGAGAGACACCATGCCCGAAACTCCGAGGAGTGCCACACCGGGCGAGGGAATCAGATACGTATCCGACACTCCGTTGTCACTATTCGTAAAAGAGGACGTGAAACTGGAGAATGACATCGACGAGTCGGTCAGAATAACGCCCGTCTGCACGCTCGCCGGGTTGAGCGAACCGCCCGCGCCTCCGCCGCCGAACACAAACTCCAGCTTTCCGTTGCTGAAGCCAAACTGGCTGAGCGACGAGGCGGACATGAGCAGAACGTTGGACCCACCGTAGTTGCCGAACACAGAGAGCGACCCGACACCGGAGATCGTGCCGTTGTTGTTGATGATTGCGGAGAGCGTGAACGCTCTGTTGCCGCCGATATTGATCGCCGGATTAACAAAGTTCAGGGCCAGGTTTTGCGTGAACCCGTTGGCGGTCAGAACATGTGTCGACGCGCTATAGGAAATCGTCGTGAACGACGAGAACACGTCGGGACGGCCGGGGACCAAGTTCAGGGGAGTGGCGGAGGCCACTTCAGTTGCGATTGCGATTGCGGCAACACACATGGAAATGCGGTACATTTGGATCTCTCCCTTTCGGCCTTTCGGCCAGCTTTTCTTGCCCGTATGAATACCGGGAAACCTAACCCACGAAGTGGGGGGTGTCAATGCGTGATAATCGTGCGCGACGAACTATTCCACCTTTTAACCCTACTTTTTTCCAAACATATTGGTGGCAGACTGGGCGATAATAAAGAAGGTTCGGCATCGGTAGCCAATTGTTCGAGCTGCCAACAGGCGGTTCGGGATCACGCAGCTTCTCGCGCGAAGCGGGACGTGGGTGGCCAGTCGAGCGATGCCGCGGCGAAAAGTCACTCGTTGGGTTAGGATATTTTATGCGATTTGAGCTTGCTCTCAGCATTGTGGCGTCGGTGGGCATGGTGTGCGTTACGCCGGTGCTTGGTGCGGATCGACCAGCGGTGGAACGGGCGCTGACGGAGATGGGGCAGGCAGCGGCGGCGGCGGATGTGGAGGGGTATCTCGCGCACGTGGATCGGAGCGATCCAATCTTCTTCAAGGAGCGCGAGAACTGGGCGAAGGACTTGAAGCGAAAGACACCGGCAGCGGTGGCATTCACGATTGCATCGCCCAAGAAAGGAGAGAAGGGCGAGGGCGTGAAGACACCGGAGTTCGGCGAAAAGTCGGCGCACTTTGAGATGGTGACGACGTGGACAATGCCGGCGGCTACGGCGGGCGAGAAAGAAAACCAGAAGCCGGCGGAGCGGATCGTTTCGTTTCCGGTGGTGTTCGTGCTGGGTGATGGGGGCAAGTGGCTCTACGCGGGGGAGGACTGGCTGACGCTGGAGAGCGGGGATGCGGAACATCACAACGAGGGGAAACTCGATGTGAAGAAGGATGAAGAAGAGAAGCCGGCGGAGCAACTGGATGCGCGGCCGCGAGATGTGCGGTTTCAGGGGCCGACGATGATGCCGGGGGCTGGCGCGGGCGGGGCGAAGCAGGAGCATCGGGCGCGGGTGCGGCATTTCGCGGGGTATGAGGAAGTCGCGCGTCGGATCGTGGAGGTGCTGCCGCTGGTGCGCGACCATGTGGATGAGGGCTTCGGACAGCCGGTGCCGCGGGTGCAGGAGGTGAAGTTATATCCGAGCATGAAGCACCTGCAGGAGTCGATTTATCTTTCGTATGTGGATGGGCTCAGCGGGTGGAACGAGCCGGGGGAGTCCATCAAGCTGCTGACGCGCCCGAATGCTGGGAAGCGCGGCCTACGGACACTGCTGGCACACGAGTACGGGCACGTCGCGACGTTCGAGCTTGGAGAGAAGGCCAACGACATGCCGTGGTGGGTGCTGGAGGGTGTGGCCGAGCTGAGCGCGGAGCGGTTCAGTTCGATGGGCAAGGGAGCGGAGAGCAGCGTGCTGCGCTGGAACGAGAAGAACACGCTGGCGAAGTGGGATGACCTGGCGGATTTTCACAAGGTGCAGGAGAACTCGCCGCGGGATTTGCAAGCGAAGGTGTATCAGCAGGGGCACCACATGCTGATGTACATCTCGGAGCGATGGGGACGGGATGGACGGATCGCGTGGCTGAGCGCGATGGCGAAGGGGAAGACGATCGATGAGGCGACCCGCGCGGTGGCAGGGATGAGCTTTGATGAGCTGGACACAGCGTGGCGCGGGCGCGTGAAGGAACTTGCGGCGGAAGTAGCGGCGAAGAAGGGGGAGGAGGGGAAAGATGCGGGGGAGAAGAAGTGAGGGTGTGGTGTGGTGTGGTGTGGCATGGGCTTTCTAGCCCATGTGCTTGGTGTGTGTTGAAGGTTGGGGGGAAGGAAAAGCATTTCGGGCGAAGCGCCCGAAACATGGGCTGGTAAGCCCATGCCACGAGAAGAACATGGGCTGGAAGCCCATGCCACGCGGATCAGTGGCCGCCGTGGGGGTCGGCGGCGGCGGTCTTTTTGCCCTTTCCAGCGGGCTTCTTTTCTGGCTTGGCGTGGGCCTCGTCGGCGTGGGCACCGGACTTCTTTTCGGGTTTGGCGTGGGCGTCGGGTTTCTTGGCTTCGCCGTGGCCACCGGAGTCGCCGTGACCGGATTCGCCGTGGGCGGCCGCGCCTTCGGGGGCGTGCTTGGCGGGGGCGGTGATGTGGTGGGCGGGCTTGGTGTCGTCGTAGAACTCGGCGGCCTCGCCGTGGGGCTCGAGATTGGATTTGGCGGGGAAGAAGACGACGCGCCCCCAGACGCAGGCGGCGAAGAACAGAGTGATGATGGCGCAGTAGGCGATGGTCTGGCGCGTGGGCTCGGAGAGCTTCTCGTGGAGCGCGGCGATGGGGCGGAGCGGGAGTGTGATAGCGTTGATGAGCAGCGGGCGAAGCACGCTGGGCGCGGCGGCGAGCTCGGGGAGCGGCTCCTCGGTGCGGACGGATGTGGGCGCGCGTTGGGATTCGTGCTTGGTGGGAGTGGCGGGCGCGACGATGATCGGTTCGAGGGGCTCGGCGGGGAGTTGGGGCTCGTACTCGTTCTCGTGTTCGGATTCGACGATGGGCGCGGCGGGCGAGCCGCTGCTGGGCACTTCGCGCTTGGCGGTGGCGAGGGCGCGCTCGGCACCTGCGGCGAGCGCGGCGTCGAGCTTCTTGATCTCGGGGCCGGGGCGCTCGGTCGTGGGGGCGTTTGAGATGGGCTGGAGCGCCGGCGCGGCGGGTGATTCGTGATGCGCGACGGGCGAGTGCGGAGGTGGCGCGGCGTGTGGAACCTCGGATTCGCTTGGCGCTTCGAAGGCGTCCAGATCGGCATCCACTTCAGCGGCGGCGGAGGCGATGTCCTCATCGCTGGGGAGCGGCGCGGGCGGCGCGTACGCGGAAGGCGGCGGCTCGGGGGGAGTCGGGAGGTGGCCGGGAGAGGTGCGCTCGATCTCGTCGGAGATTTCGGAGAGAAGGTCGTCGGTGGAGGCGGACTCGTCGTGGTGCGCATCGGAGTGCGCATCGGAGGTGGGCGGATGGGGAAGTGGCGGGGCGTCGAGGGTGGCGACGGAGGCGTACTCGGCATTCCCGCCCACATCAACCGCGTCTGCGGAGATGGCGAGTTGATCCGCGAGGGCATCGACGCTGGCGTCGAGGTCCGTGACGGATTCGGGATGGGTGGGGTGGTCGCTCATGCGGGGGACGGATCGCGCGGCGGCGCGGGAGAAATATCGACGCGGGACGGACCCTGCTGAAGGCCGAAAATGACGGGGAAGGGGCGAGAACTCGGGGTGTGGGAGATTATTGGAGCGCGGGAGAGGAGTGGCATGGGCTTTCTCGGCGGTGGCATGGGCTTTCTAGAGCGGTTTCTTTGACTTCGTAGCGCGATTTTCCTGGCGCGGGCCGGGATTGTGGGCAGAGTTGTCGGATCAAGAAGGAGATCCGGCATGGAGGC
>JBKJOD010000393.1:0-15289 GCA_046593245.1 Phycisphaerales bacterium | reverse complement strand
GCACGCGCTCGGCTGGACGCCGCGCACCTCCGTCGCACAACTGGTCACGATGATGGTGGAGAGCGATCTGGAACTGGCGGCCCGCGAGAAGACGCTGCGCGATGCCGGGCACGAGGTGTACCCAAGTGCGGACCGCGCCCCGGAGCGCCCGCGATGAAACCCGTGCCCGCGCACGCAGAACCGATCACCACAGTGCCCGCGCCCGCGGTTGCGATCGGCGAAGTTCCAGATATGGTCGAGATGCTCCCGGACGCATCACCGCCTGCGGCCGCCGACGGCGGGCTGGGCAAGCGGGCCGCCATGGGGTTCGTGCTCATGTCCGGACAAAGCATCCTGACCCGGGTGCTCTCACTGGGCGCACAGGTCGTCCTGGCGCGGCTGCTGACGCAGGAGCAGTTCGGGCTTTTCGGCCTGGCGATGTCGATCGTGAACTACGCGAATCTTTCGCAGCAGGTTGGGGTGCGCGAAATCCTGGTGGCCCGGCACAAACGCATCGACCTCTGGCAGAGCACGGGCTTCTGGGTGGCCACGGCCACCGGCTTGCTCTCGATGCTCCTCATCTTCGCGGCCGCCCCGATCGCGGGCTGGTTCTACGCGGACAAGACGCTGGTCTGGATGCTTTTGATTCTGGGGCTGGCGCAGCCGACGTACAACATGACGCTGGTGCAGGAGGCGAAACTCCAGATCCATCTGCGATTCAAGTATACCGCGCTCTGCCAGTTTGTGTGGGGCGCGCTCACCCCGCTGCTCCAGCTCGCGCTGGCGCTGATGAAGTTTGGCGTCTTCGCCTTCGTCGTGCCGCGCCTGCTGGCCGGGCTCATTCGCTGGTGGATGTTCCAGCACGCCGAACCAACGCGCATCTCTCCCAAGTGGAACATCCGACGCTGGAAGTACATCCTCGTACCGGGCATGATGGTTCTGCTCACCGCGCTGGCATACACCATCGGCCCAACCGTTCCCTCGCTCATGCTCGGGCGCTATGTGGGCAAGGCGGCGACCGGATACTTCACCTTCGCGTACAACCTTTCGCTGCAGGTGCTCATGCTGCTGAGCATGCAGATCGACAGCGTGCTCTTCCCCACGCTTGGCAAAATGCAGGGAGACCCGCAGCGTCAGCGGGCCGCGATGCTGCGCGCCTCACGCGCGCTCACCACAATCATGGCCCCGGCCTGCTTCCTGCAAATGGCCGCCTCCGGTCCGCTGGTGGCCCTCATGTTCGGCTCCAAGTGGCAGCCCGCCGTCGAGCCGCTGCAGATCATGAGCGTCGGCATGTACAGCGCTGGGGCGTACATCACCGGCCAGAGTCTGCTCCAGGCGCAGCAGCGCTTCCGCGACAAACTCGTCATCGCCCTGCGCTGGGCTCTCATCTCCGCCGCCGTGAGCATCGCGGCCATCTTGCTTGTTCCCGCGCAGGACGCCGTATCAGCCGCCTCGATCGGGCTGGCAATCGGATACCTCGGCTACGGCTTTGACAACTACGTTGAGGCCATCAAGCCGATCGGCGGCGGCTTCCGCGATGCCATCCGCGTCACGCTGATGCCCACCATCGTCGGCACACTCTCCACCACGCTGGCGTGGTTCATCGGAACGCTGGTCGCACCGCTCATCACGCACAACCTTCCACAGCTCTCGCGCCCTTGGATGCTCCGCGTTGCGGAACTGGGAACCATCGGCATCGTCGGAATGCTCGCGTACATCATCCTTCTCCGTGTGCTTGCTCCAGCGCTCTGGCGTGACCTCATGGCGGCCGGTTCGCCGATCATCAGCCGCCTGCGCCGAGCCATTCCATTCCTCCCCCCGGAGAAAGCCACGTGATCAAACGGGCCGCCCGATCTCTTCACCAACCCTCTTGCCGCGGGCAAGAATCCACGGCGCGGCTGGCAGAACCGTGAAATCCGGTGTGCACCACAAGGACCATCGCTCAATGCCCTACGGCTCGGACTTCTTCAGCTCCCACCACCCCGGCGCGGCCAGTTCCGCCGCCGTTCTGGTACCGATGCTGCTTGAGTTGACCCGGGCACAGTCCGTCGTCGATGTCGGCTGCGGCATCGGCACCTGGCTCGCGGAGTTCGCCACGCGTGGCGTGACCGACTCTCACGGATTTGACGGCGCGTGGGTGAAGCCCGAACAACTCGTGATCCCGCGCGAACGGTTCACATCCGCTGATCTTGGAACTTGCGTGCCGCACGATCGCAAGTTCGATCTGGCCATTTCGCTGGAAGTCGCCGAACATCTACCGGAGGCCAGCGCGGATCGCTTCGTCCAATCTCTCACCACCCTCGCACCCATCGTCGTCTTCTCCGCCGCTATCCCTCTGCAAGGCGGAACGGACCACATCAACGAACAGTGGCCCGCATACTGGGCCGCGAAGTTCGCCATGCATGGACACGTTGCGATCGACTGCATTCGCGATCGTCTTTGGAGCGCACCCGGCGTGGAATGGTGGTACGCGCAGAACACCATCCTCTACGTCTCCGAACCGGCCATCGCTCAATCCACGACACTCCGAACCCTTACGGCCACGCACGCCGGCGAACCACGCGCCCTGGTCCATCCCCGCTGCTTCATTGCCAAAGCCACCCAGCCCATCGGCCTCCGCCGCATCATCCGCGAACTCCCCGGCGCCGCGGCCAGCGCCCTGCACGCGCGGCGCGGCGGAGCGACCTCCACATGAGCCCCATGGGCGTCTCCATCCTCATCCCCACCCACAACCGCGGCCCAATCCTGGATCGCACGCTGGACTCGCTCGCGCTCATCGTGCGCCCCGGAGGGGTCGAACTGGAGGTAGTCGTGGTCGCCAACGCCTGCACGGACGACACGCTGCAGCGCGTGAACGCCCGCGCACCCTCGTTCCCCATTCCCCTGCGCTGCATCGCCGAACCCATCCCCGGCCTCGGCGCGGCCCGCAACGCCTGCGTTCGCAATAGTGTGCAACCAATCTGCGCTCTTCTGGATGACGATGTCTGGGTCGAGCCGGGCTGGCTGCAAGGCCTCGTTGACATGTATCGCAATCCATCGGTCTCGATGGTCGCGGGCCGCGCCGATCTCTGGTGGGAAGTAGTGCAGCGCCCCGCGTGGCTCACGCCTCTTCTGGAGATGGCGCTCTCGGGCATCGACCTGGGCCCGAAACCATTTGAGATGGGCGGCCCGAACGCGGTCGGTGCCAACTTCAGTTTCCGCCGCGTCGTGTTCGACGAAGTTGGTCCCTTCCGCACCGATCTTGATCGCATCGGCAATCAACTTCTCGGCGGCGGCGAAACCTATTTCATTCGCGAAGCCCAGAAACGCGTCCACAAACTCTTCTACTCCCCCGAGGCCCGCGTCAAGCACTGGGTCGCGCCGCATCGAATCGAAGCACCGTATCTCTCCGGCGTGACATTCGGTTCCTCCTACGCGAATGTCATCATGAAAGAACGATACGGCGCGGCCGACGCCACCCGCAGCATCATGCTTGGCGTCGCTCGCATGGTCGCCTTCCTGCCCATCAGCTTGTGGGCAACCATCACGCGGAACACCGGTCTGGGCATCCACGCCGCCACCCGTCGCGCCGCCGGACGCGGCCAGTTCCTCGGCGCTCTCGCCCGACTCCGCAACGGGCCGCTGCGCCCATAGCAGGTATCCTCCACACCATGACAGGACTCCGCGCCAAGATCGAAGCTCGCACGGCCCTCGTCGGTGTCATCGGTCTGGGCTATGTCGGCCTCCCCCTCTGCCGCGCATTCACCGACGCGGGCATCCGCGTCCTCGGCTTTGATGTGGACTCCGTCAAGATCGCCGCGCTGGCACGCGGCGAGTGCTATCTCAAACACCTCGGCCCCACCTTCGCCCGCGAGATGATCGGCACTGGCAAGTTCGAGGCTACCGCAGATTTTTCCCGCCTCCGCGAGCCGGACGCCATCCTCATCTGCGTTCCCACCCCGCTGGGCACCGGCACCGATCCGGACCTCTCCTATGTCGAGCGCGCCGGCGCGGACATTGCGGCTTCGCTTCGCCCGGGCCAGCTCATCGTGCTTGAATCCTCCACCTATCCCGGCACGACCCGCGAGATCCTGCTCCCCACGCTGCTCGCCACCGGCCTCACCTGCGGCTCGGACACCGGCTTCTATCTCGCCTTCAGCCCGGAGCGGGAAGACCCCGGCCGCAAGGACATGACCACCGCGCAGATTCCCAAGCTCGTCGGCGGCATCGACGCTCCCAGCGGCGAGATCGCCGCCGCGCTCTATCGCGCCGCCTTCCAGGCCATCGTCCCCGTCTCCTCCGCCGAGGTCGCCGAAGCCGCCAAGATTCTCGAGAACACGTATCGTGCCGTGAACATCGCGCTGGTGAACGAACTCAAAGTGCTGCTGGATCGGATGGGCATCAACATCTGGGAAGTCATTGATGCCGCCAAGACCAAGCCATTCGGCTTCCAGCCCTTCTATCCCGGCCCCGGTCTCGGCGGCCACTGCATCCCCATCGACCCGTTCTACCTCTCGTACAAAGCCCGCCAGGTCGGTCTGCCCACCAGGTTCATCGAGCTCGCGGGCGAGATCAACCATCAGATGCCAGGATACGTCATCTCGCGACTCCGCGATGCGCTCACCAAGCGTGCCACCGACATCCGCGGCTCACGCATCCTCATTCTCGGGCTCGCGTACAAGCCCGACATCGACGATGTCCGCGAAAGCCCCAGCTTCGAGCTTATCGAAGATCTCCGCGATCTCGGCGCACACGTGGACTACAACGATCCGCACGTCCCGCGCACCCACCAGATGCGCCGCTACGACCTGCACATGTCCTCGGTCGCGTTCACCCCCGACGTGTTGCGCGGCTACACCGCCGTGGTCATCTCCACGGCGCACGCCGCGTACGACTGGCCGCTCATCGCACAAAACGCCAACCTGATCGTGGACACCCGCAACGCCCTCAAGCACTATCGCGGCGATCGCTCGCACATCATCATGGCCTGATCTTCCGCTACTTTCGAACTCGCACAATGATGTGCCCGTTCCGAATCAGAAACTGCCGCAGCGGCGTGTTCGGATACAGAATCTCATCCCCGCGCGATTTGAACCACAGGATCGCCTCATACGCATCCATCGAGTTCACCGCGTCCGAATCCGCCATCCAGAACTTCTCATAGTTGGCGCGAATCGTCTTGTACCGGAACTTGGTCGCGCCGCGCCCCAGCTTCCACGCCAGCAGCCGCAGCACCCGACGCGGAAACGTGAACAGCGACCGCCACAGCACCGAGTTGCGCAGCGGAATCAGCGCCTTGTAGATCTTCCCGCCAAGCCCGAAGTCGCTGTACGGCCGCACCGGATATCCATCCGCGGCCCACGGCCGGCACTGCCACGCCGGCGCAAAGAACAGCACGCCACCGGGTTTTAACACCCGGCGCACCTCCTCCATCGCTTTCTCCGGATTCGGCACATGCTCGAACACCCAGATGCTCCACGCACCATCAAACTCCCCATCCTCAAACGGCAGTTCCGTCGCCGAGCATTGCTTGAATACCTTGCGGATGTTCTTGCCGGCCGTATCGGAAATATCCGTGCCGACGTAGTTCCGCACCAGATCCTGATACACCCCCCGTCCGCAACCAATCTCAATACACCGCCCGTTCTCCACCAGCCCGTGCTCGCGCACCATTGCCTCAAGCTCCGGATATCCGCTGGCGTGCGCCGCCGCCGGCGTGTAGTTCGCATCCGCAAACTCTCGGTCATAGAAGGCCTTGGCCTGTCGGAGATCGGGGGGGGTTCCAGTCGTCATTGTGTAGTCAGTGTAATCGACTGCTCCCGCTCTGCCCATGTGTACAGGTATGCTGATGGCCAACAATCCTCGTCGAGCAACGTCCGATTTCCCCGCAGACACGCCCCCAGAGCACCCATTGCCAACCCCCCACGAAACTCCCAGAACGCCCATCGACTGGCCCCACCAGCGCATCATCGTCACCGGCGGCGCGGGCTTTCTCGGCTCCGCCATCGTCCGCAACCTCCTCTCCCGCGCCGTCCCCCAGTCCAACATCATCTCCCCGCGCAGCATCTCCTGCGATCTCACCGATCGCGCCGCCGCACGCGAGTTGATCCGCACCTCATTCGCCGGCACCGGCCCCACACTCATCATCCACTCCGCCGGCGCCATCGGCGGCATCCAGGCAAACACGGACCAACCCGGGCGCTTCTTCTTCCAGAACGCCGCCATGGCCATGAACCTCATCGAAGAGTTCCGCCATTCAGGGCTGATCGAATCGAACGCCGCCTTCGTCCAGGTCGGCTCCATGACCAGTTACCCCGCGAGCGCCCCCATCCCATTCCGGGAGCAGGACCTTTGGACCGGCTACCCCGACGCCGCCAGCGCGCCCTACGCCGTCGCCAAACTCGCAGCGTGGCAGATGCTTGACGCGTATCACAAGCAATACGGCCTGCGCAGCGGCTACGTCATCCCCGTCAACCTCTACGGCCCCGGCGACAACATCGCCGACGTCCGCAACGCACACGTAGCTGGCTCGCTCATCAAACGCTTCGTGGATGCCGCCCGCGACAACGCTCCCGAAGTCGTCAACTGGGGAACCGGCTCTCCCACCCGCGAGTTTCTCTACATCGACGACGCCGCCGAGGGAACCATCCGCGCCGCCGAACGCGCTCTCACCATCGACGGCTCACCCACACCCATCAACCTCGGCTCCGGCCAGGAGATTTCCATCAAGGCCCTCGCCGAGCTCATCGGCAAGCACTCCGCATTCCGCGGCCAGATCCTCTGGGATTCCTCCAAACCCGACGGCCAGCCGCGCCGCTGTCTGGACACCTCACGCGCCCGCGCCCTCCTCGGCTGGCACGCCGCCATGCCGCTGGATGAGGGCCTGCGCCGCACCATCGCGTGGTATCAATCGACGCTGTCATGATCGCACATACGCACGCCCCACGGGCGCTATGCTGCCCCGATGTCCACACCGGCCGCCGCACACGCCGCCAATCTCACGCGCCCCACCGGCGCGATGCCCCGCGCCGAGCGCTTCGGCTCTCTCAAAACCACCGGCGCAACACTCTGGTTCACCGGCCTCTCCGCCAGCGGCAAGTCCACCATCGCCTGCGCTCTCGAGCGCGCCCTCGTCGCCCGCGCCCGCTTTTGCACCTGGCTCGATGGTGACAACATCCGGCTTGGCCTCTGCTCGGATCTCACCTTCTCCGGCGAGCATCGCCACGAGAACATCCGCCGCATCGGCGAGGTCGCCAAGCTCTTCGCGGATTCCGGCGTCATCGCCATCACCAGTTTCATCAGCCCCTACCGCGCCGACCGCGACCGCTGCCGCGCCATGCACGAAGCCGCCCTCGGCGGCCCGCTCCCCTTCCTCGAGGTCTACATCAACACTCCCATCGCCATCTGCGAGCAGCGCGACCCGAAAGGGCTCTACAAAAAAGCCCGCGCCGGACTGCTCCCTCACTTCACCGGCATCGACGACCCCTACGAGCCGCCGCTGAACCCCGACCTGATCCTCACACCGGCCACCATGTCCGTGGAAGAGTGTGTGTACGCAGCGCTCGGCCTCCTCCACGACCGAGGCATTCTCCCCCATGGATGAACTGCTCACCCACGCCCGCTCCGCCGTTGAAGATGCCTCCTTCGTCTGCCGCCACATCCAGCGCAAGCTCGATGCCCTCCGCGCCATGACCAAGGACGACGCCAGTCCCGTCACCATCGCGGACTTCGCCTCCCAGGCCATCGTCGCCCGTACCCTCTCCCGCGCTGGCATTCTGCTCGACGGCCTGGTCGCGGAGGAATCTGCCGACTTCCTCAAACAGCCCGCACACACTGCGCATCTGGACGCCTGCGTCGCCGCGCTCCGCGATTCCGGCGTCTGGCCGCAGGCCACCGCCGATGAAGTCATCGCGATGGTCGATCTCGGCGCGGCCGACCCCGCCGCGCTCCGCTCCCCCACCGGCGGCTGGACCCTCGATCCCGTCGATGGCACCAAGGGCTTCCTCCGCGGCGAGCAATACTGCGTCTCCCTCGCCATGATCCGCGGCGGCCAAGTCATCCACGGCCTGCTCGGCTGCCCCAATCTCCCGCACGCACCAGTGGTCCACGCCCACGCCGACTCTCCGCGCGGCTGTCTCTTCGTCGCCACGTATGGCCGAGGCACCTCCATGATGCTCCTGGGCGATGAGTCCCACGCCACCGGCCAGATCGCCCGCCACGACCTCGCCCCCACCGACCCCGCCCGCATCGCCGAGAGCGTTGAAACCTCACACACCCGCCACGATCTCACCGCTCAAATCATGCGCCTCGCCGGCCCCGTTGGCCCGCCCGTTCGCATGGATAGCCAGTGCAAATACGCTCTTCTGGCTCGCGGCGATGTCGATGTGTATCTGCGTCCACCCTCACGCAGCGGCCACATCGAACGCATCTGGGACCACGCCGCAGGAACTCTTATCGCCGAAGAAGCCGGCTGCATCATCACAGACATCCGCGGCAAACCGCTGGATTTCTCCCGCGGCCGCGGGTTGGAACACAACGAAGGCATCCTCGGCGCACCACCAGCGCTCCACGCACGCCTGCTCAAAGCCATCGCGCAAACCATGCCCGCCCGCCCCACACACACGGGATGAGCGAGTCCTCGAGCGAATCCCGCGGATCTACGCACGACTTCTGCCTCGATTCACGCCAGCAGTTGCGTTTTCAGGCCGCTTCGGCGGCCTTTCTCGCTTGTAGGCCATCGCTTCAGCGATGGTTCAACGGCGCGAACAACGAATGTTCTCAACTCATGTTTTTCCCAGCCCGTTTCAACGGGCTTCTTTCGATCACGGCTTCAGCCGCGCCTTTCACACGACCTTCATCCGCGCCCTGCACTCACTTCGCCGGCACCTGCCCATTCCCCGACACCCACTCCACCACCGCCCCCACCGCAAAGTGGTCCGACGGCGCACGCCCCTCCCTGCTCCGCCGATCAATCCACGCCTCCACCACCCTCGTCCCCGGTGCCACCAGCACGTAATCAATCTTCTTCCCCAGCGTCCGCTTCGGATCAAACTCCTGAAACGTCCCACACTCCTTCTCCTCCGCGTGCAGCACCCGGAACGTGTCCGCCAGCGCACCGATCGGCGACACGAACTTCCCCTCGCGCGGCGGATCAAGAAAGTACCGCGCCGCCTCCTCGCTCTCCCCCGAGTTGAAATCTCCCGTCAGCACAAACGGCTGATCGTCGCCGCGCTCGCCGATGCGCCGCGCGATCAGCCGCGCCCCGTTCAACCGCGCCTCCGCCGACACATGATCCATGTGGGTGTTGAAGACCCACAGCACGCCCGCGCTTCCGGCCGCCGCGTCCACCCGCTCCAGCCGCGCCCACGTACACACCCGCGTACACGCCGTCTTCCACGACTTGCTTCCTGGCACCTCCGGCGTCTCCGATAGCCAAAACGTCCCCGACTTCTGCGGCTTCCACAGGTCGGTGCGATACAGAATCGCGGAGTACTCCCCCTCCATCTTCCCATCCTCGCGCCCCACCCCAACCTCCCCCAGCTTCGGGCACGCCTGCTTGATGTCGTCGAGCTGCCCCCGCAGCGCCTCCTGCACCCCGATCACGCTCACCCGCTCATCCCGCAGGATCTCAAACACCTGCTCCTTCCGCTTCGGCCACGCGTTCTCCCCATCCGGCGCGGTTCCATAGCGGATGTTCAACGTCAGTACCCCCGCCCGCATCGCGGGGGTCGCCGCTGTAACCGGGGTCCGCGTGGCCACCGCTGCAACCTCCTGCTGGCCAACCAAAGCCGCTCCCCACGCCATCACAATCCAAAGCAGTTGCATGTCCGGGCTCCAGCTGATCGCATTCCCAACCCCACTTCTCCACAGACTACACACACCCCGCCACCCAAACATTCTCAAGACTCTTCATCACTTCCCCTCCACCGATTCAGACGCCACGCACCTTCGCCGATGATCATGCGTACAACCCGCCCCTTCCGTGTGCCGCGTCGTCGGTCGGCACATGGGGTTCCGCCGTGGAACCACTTTCGTTCACCGACGGGTCATGGAGACCCTCTATGCCGTTCCCACTCACCCCCTCGCCCCGCCACGATTCCGCGGCTCAGGCCGCTCGACTCCCTCAAAAGCCCGCTGTTTCCGCACCCTCTTCCCTACACTCAGCCGAGCCACTCCCGCTCCACGATTCGCCCCGGCAATCCTGCGAAAACACTCCCCCCTCCGTCTCCAGTTGCGGCACCGCCTGCGGCAGCCGCTCCACCCGGCCCACCGGCACCCGTTGACTCGTTCCACCAGCACCCCCGGCGCACTCGCGCCTTCTGATCCTTCCCTCACCCACCACCCACTGTCTCCGGAGCTCACGCCACCCATGTCCTCACGCATTGATCGCAATCAGCCCATCATCGTCTGCGGCGGCGGCGGCTTCATCGGCGGCCATCTCGTCGCCGACATGCTCAAGCAGGGCTACAAGAACGTCGTCTCGGTTGACAAAAAGCCCCTCGACGGCTGGTACCAGGTCCACCGCGGCGTCACCAACATCGGCGGCGCCAAGGGCGACCTGATGAGCATGGACAACTGCCGCCGCGTCATGAAGGGCCGCACGGGCGCGCGGGTCTACCAGCTCGCCGCCGACATGGGCGGCATGGGCTTCATCGAAACCCACAAGGCCGAGTGCATGCTCAGCGTGATGATCAACACGCAGATGCTCGTGGCCGCCAAGGAAGTCGGCGTGGACCGCTTCTTCTACGCCTCCTCCGCCTGCGTCTACAACGCCGACAAGCAGCGCGATGCCAACGTCACCGCCCTCAAAGAATCCGATGCCTATCCCGCCATGCCCGAAGACGGCTACGGCTGGGAGAAGCTCTTCTCCGAGCGCATGGGCCGCCACTTCCGCGAGGACTTCGGCCTGCCTTATCGCATGGCCCGCTTCCACAACGTCTACGGACCCCTGGGCACCTGGGAGGGCGGCCGCGAGAAGGCCCCCGCCGCCATCTGCCGCAAGGTGATGAACGCCAAGCACACCGGCAAGCTCGAGATCGAGATCTGGGGCGACGGCTCGCAGACCCGCTCGTTCATGTACATCACCGATTGCGTCAAGGGCATCCAGATGATCACCGACTCGAAGGACTTCTTCGAGCCGATCAACCTGGGCTCCAGCGAGCTCGTCAGCATCAACCAGCTCGTCTCCATCGCAGAACAGATCGCCGGCGTGAAGCTCAATCGCAAGTACAAGCTCGACGCCCCCAAGGGCGTCGCGGGCCGCAACTCCGACAACACCATGATCCACGATGTCTTCGGCTGGGAGCCCGACACCAAGCTCCGCGATGGCATGGCCAGGACCTACGAGTGGATCGAGGGCGAGTACCTCGCCAAGTACGGCTCCGGCAAGAAGACCTTCGTCGAGTTCAACTACCACGACAACAAGGGCCACGGCTCGAACGGCACCGCCAAGAAACCCGGCAAGGCCAAGGGTGGTGAGGGCGCGGCCCCCAAGAAGGCCAGCGGCAAGAAGAAGGCCAAGACCAAGGCCCAGGCCAAGGCCAAGTCCCGATAAGACACCGACCGCAAAGTTTCGAAGTCAAAACCGAAGAGGGCGAAGGCGAGCCGTGTCCAACAAACCTCTTCTTCGTCCCCTTCGGTTTTTCTTCTGACCTTCGCGGCAAATGCTCGACTCGAACAGGAAGCCCCGATTGCCCGACCCCCTCGACCAGTATCCAGTTGACTTGAAGGCCGCGCTCACGATTCGCCTCGTCGAGCAGCGCCTGCTCAAGCTCTTCTCCGAGGGCAAGCTCTTCGGCACCGTCCACACCTGCATCGGCCAGGAGTTCGTCGGGGTCTCCGTCGCGCGCAATCTGAACGATGCGGACACGCTCTTCTCCAACCACCGCGGCCACGGCCACTACCTCTCCTACCGGCGCAACATCCTCGGCCTTATCGGCGAGATCATGGGCAAGTCCGTGGGCATCTGCGCCGGGCGCGGCGGCTCCCAGCACGTCCAGCAGGATGGCTTCTACTCCAACGGCATCCAGGGCGGCATCGCCCCCGTCACCGTCGGCATGGGCCTCGCCGCCAAGATGAAAAAGACCAACGGCATCAGCGTCGTCTATATCGGCGACGGCACGCTGGGCCAGGGCGCGCTCTACGAATCACTCAACATCGCCAGCAAGTGGGATATCCCCGTTCTCTTCGTGAACGAGAACAACCTCTTCGCGCAGTCCACCAGCCAGACGCAAACCCTCGCGGGCGACATCAACGCCCGCGCAGAAGCGTTCGGCATCAAGACCTACCACTCCAACACCTGGGACTGGCCGCAGCTCTTCGAGAACATGCGTGCGTGCATCGAGGAAATCCGCCGCACCGGCCGCCCCGCATGGCACCGCGTGGACACCTTCCGGCTCATGGCCCACAGCAAGGGCGATGACAACCGCGCCGAGGACTACGTCGCCCCCTTCCGCGACAAGGACCCCATCAACGTCCTCCTGAAACAGCATGAAAGCGACCCGCGCTGGCAGTCGCTCATCCAAGAAATCGAAGCCGAGATCGAGCAGGCCGTGCAGACCGCCGATGCCGCGCCGTGGGGCAACGTCGACGACGCTTCCACCCGCAACATCCACCGCACCCGCGACTACCGCTGGACCCGCCGCACCTTCGAGCGCGAGAAGTGCGTCGCCGCCGTGCGCAAAGGATTGGAACAAGGCCTCACCGACCACGACAACCTCATCATCATCGGCGAGGACATCGAGTCTCCCTACGGCGGCGCATTCAAGGCCACGCAGGGCCTCTCCGCCAAGTGGCCCGAGCGCGTCCGCAACACGCCCATCTCCGAACACGCCATCTCCGGCATGGGCAATGGCCTCGCCATGCGCGGCATGATTCCCGTCGTCGAGATCATGTTCGGAGACTTCATGACCCTCTGCATGGACCAGTGGATCAACCACGCCGCCAAGTTCCGTTTCATGTTCAACGACAAGGTCCGCGTCCCCGTCATCCTCCGCACCCCCATGGGCGGCAAACGCGGCTACGCGGCCACCCACTCCCAGAGCATTGAAAAACACTTCGTGGGTCTCCCCGACACACAAGTCCTCTGCCTCAACCACCGCTACTCCCCTGCCCTGCTGTACAAAGACCTCTTCCGCACCGTGGACATGCCCACGCTCGTCATCGAGAACAAGCTGCTGTATGGGCAGACGATCTCCCCGGAGCCGCCACCCGGCTACGACCTGCTCTTCACCGACGAAACGTTCCCCACCGCGCGGCTCAAGCCCGATCTCGGGGGCGTCGGCCAAGCCGATGTCACCATCGTCGCCCTCGGCGGCATGTCGCTGGATGTCGAAGAAGCCGCGATCAAACTCTTCCAGGAAGAGGACATCGTCGCCGATCTCTTCTTCCCGACGCGCTTGTATCCCTTTGATATCGGTGTGCTCGAGCAATCGCTTACCGAAACCCGCAAGCTCCTCATCGTCGAAGAGGGTCAGGGCTTCGCGGGCATTGGCGCGGAGATCATCGCGCAGGCCGCCGAACGCTTCGGCCATCTCGGCCTGGCCTGCCGCCGCCTGAGTGCAACGCCCAATCCCATTCCCGCCGCGCGTCCGCTGGAACAGCATTGCCTGCCCGGCGTCAACCACATCGTGGCCCGAACTCTGGAGGTGATCCGTGAGTTCGTCCACTAACCCGTCTTCGTGGCATGGGCTTACTAGCCCATGTTCTTTGGTGGCACGGCGCTCCGAGCCGTGTTCGGGGCGCTTCGCCACGAATCCCTCCTCTCCGTGGCCCGGGCATCCCGCCCATGGCTTGGTCGGAGGCACACCATGAGCGCCCCCACCACCACCTCCACCATCCTCGCCGAGATCCGCGTCCCCCGCGAAACCGTGAACGACGACACCGTGACGGTGCAGTCCTGGCACGCCGCGCACGGCGCACGCGTCACCACCAAGCAACTCGTCGCCAGCATCGAAACTTCCAAGGCCGTCCTCGAAATCGAAGCCGATGCCGAGGGCTATCTGGAGATCACCCACCCCGCCGGCGCTGAAGTCCCCATCGGCGAGCTCATCGGCCGCGTCGTCGCAGAGCCCCCCACCGCCGCCCCAACAGAACCGCGAGCGCAAGCGAGCTCCGCATCCTCTTCCGCCGTCCCGGAAACCAACGGTCACACCGCCCCGCCACGCTCTTCCAATCGTCTCCGCGACCGCGCCGCCGCGCAGACAGGGCAGCCGTCCACATCCGAACCGCAATCAACGCCCGCTCCGCTCCCCGCCGCTCGGAACGCGTCCACGACAACACACTCTCTTCCAACCTCCGCCCCCACCGCCCAGACCATCTCGAAAAAAGCCCAGCGTTTGATCGACGAGCACGCCATGAACCCCGCGCAGGTCTTCGCCGGCCTCGGCCTCGTGCGCGAGGTTGATGTCATCCGCCATCTCGAATCCGCTGCCGCCGCCCGCCTAGAAGCGTCGCCCATGCCGCCGAGCCCCGCAACGCTCGCGCAGCAAACCCCCCCGCCACGCATCGCCGCCTCCAACGTCAACAGCGCATACACGCCCACCAAAAGCAAGGGCCTCTTCGGCGACGCCGCGTCGAGCGCCAAAGATCGCGGCAACCGCTCCGTTCTCTGGCTCGCGTGGAACTACCTCTGGCGGAACTGGTTCCTCGGCCACGCTGTCCGCGTCGCCCCCCGCGGCGTCATCCTCACCCTCCACCGCTGGCGCGGCGTGAAAATGGGCCAGGATGTCTTCATCGACCCGACCTCCATCATCGAGACCGCCTTCCCCGAGAACATCACCATCGGCAACGATGTCCGCATCACCGCCCGGTGTGTGATCATGAGCCACATCAAGGCCCCGCACTACCTTCGCGAAACCGGCCTGGTCCCCGTCGTCCTGAGGCCCGTCATCCTCGAAGACCACTGCTTCATCGGCGTCAACTCCGTCATCATGCCCGGCGTTACCGTCGGCAAAGCCAGCGTCGTCACCTCCGGCTCCGTCGTCGTCAACAACGTCCCTCCATACACCATGGTCCAGGGCAACCCGGCCAAGGTCATCAAACAGTTCCCAAGACCAGAGTAAAGACCCTCCCGCGAAGGAGCGAAGCAAACCCGAACGGAGCGAAGCCGGATCAGAATCCCAGCAACCCGCTCCCTTTTCCTCCTTGGAGTCTTCGTTCCTCCCTTCGTCTTCTTCACGGTGACTCCGACTCAAACTATGCCACCAGCCCCCGACCAACTCAACGCCTTCTGCGTCGACCTCGAAGAGTGGTGGCACATCTGCGCCGCCGACACGCCGTACACCGATCCCGCCACCTGGGACGCCGCGCCCCCGTTTGTCGTCAAGGACAC
>JBKJOD010000461.1:0-4286 GCA_046593245.1 Phycisphaerales bacterium | reverse complement strand
CCCGAGGGTGTGGACAAGAACTTTGCCGGCATCTTCCCGATCTGGGATGTGCTCTTCGGCACCGCGTATTTCCCTCGCACCCTCCCGACGCGCTACGGGCTCTGCGGCCGGCAACTCCCCGACTCACTGGCCACGCACCTACTTTTTCCGTTTGTCCACGATCCCAGGGCGTGAGTCGCACTTCTTGCGCCGCCGTGCGGGTGCTGGCCGCGCAGCCCCGCTGGATTCGGCAAGCAGTGCAAATGGACGCGACGAATCCGTCCGTCCGCGACACGCAGATAGTTCCATAGAGCCCAGCCCTGCCCATCTGGCAGTCAAGGCCGCGCCCGCCGCCTCTCTGGTCGTACCGACATGCAATCGACCCCTTTCTCACTCCTCCCGAGCGGTTCGTGCAAAGCCAACTACTCTGGTAGCCGATTTGCTACTTCGTCCCTCCGTTCCCGCCTACGTTGTGCGTACGTCGGGATGGATCTTGACGGATTGGAGCGGCTACCGCCCTGTTTGGGGGCTGCCGCGGCACGAAGGGCTTTGAAGGGAGTTCATATGGCCTCCGCAGGCGTTTCCTATCAGCGCACACGCGAAATGACCATCGACGAGCTGTTGCTCGAAAACCGGGTGGTCTTTCTTATTGGTGAGATCAACCAATCCTCAGCCGCGCGGCTGATCATGCAGATGTTCTACCTGGAAAACCTCAAGAAGGGCCAGGAGATCCACTTCTACATCAACTCCCCCGGCGGCGCGGTGGACGACACTCTCGCCATCTACGACACCAT
Organism: Phycisphaerales bacterium; assembly: GCA_046593245.1. GTDB lineage: Bacteria > Planctomycetota > Phycisphaerae > Phycisphaerales > UBA1924 > UBA4658. Next base: position 3,513 of record JBKJOD010000461.1, on the reverse strand, counting down.
GCGGTTCATGACCTCACCGGTCAGCACCTACTGCATCGGCCGCGCGTATTCCGGCGGCGCGGTCCTGCTCACCGCGGGCACCAAGGGCAAGCGCTTCATTCTGCCCCACGCCAAGGTGATGACCCACCAGCCCTACGGCGGCGTCGGCGGCCAGGCCGAAGACATCCGCATCCAGGCCGAGCAGATCATCAAGTCGAAAACAGAACTCATCCGAATCATCGCGCGCCACACCGGCCAGCCCGAAGAAGTCGTCCGCAAGGACTCCGAGCGCGACAAGTATTTCAACGCCATGGAGGCCAAGGAATACGGCCTCGTGGACGAGGTCATCACCGAGCTCCCCAAGGACGCCCCGCGCTAACTCCGTGGCACGGGCGTCCCGCCCGTGCTCTTCTCTTCCTGCCGTCTTCATTTGCGATTTGCCATTTGCCATTTGCGATCTGGAACACTCCCATGTCTTACCTCGTCCCCATCGTCGTCGAACAATCCGGCCGCGGCGAGCGCGCGTACGACATCTACTCGCGACTCCTCAAAGACCGCATCATTTTTCTCGGCGGTGGCGTTGGCGATGAAATCGCCAACCTCATCGTTGCCCAGCTCCTCTTCCTCGCCAATGAGGATGAGAAGTCCGACATTCACCTGTATGTCAACTCCCCCGGCGGCTCCGTCTCCGCCGGCCTGGGCATCATCGACACCATGCGCTTCATCAAGCCCGATGTGTGTACCTACATCATCGGCCAGGCCGCCAGCATGGGCTCCCTCATCGCCACCAGCGGCACAAAGGGCAAGCGCTTCTCGCTCCCCAACTCCCGCAACCTCATGCACCAGCCACTGCTCGGCGGAGTCATGGAAGGTCAGGCGACCGACCTGGAAATCGAGGCCCGCGAGATGCTCCGCATCCGCGAGCGGCTCTACCAGATCTACGCCGAGGCCACCGGCCAGAAGCACTCCCGCATCGCCGACGACTGCGACCGCAACAAGTGGCTGGATGAAAAAGAAATGCTCGAGTACGGCCTGATCGACAAGGTCCTCACCAGCATGCCCCACATCACCAAGCGCGAGCCCAGCATCACCTGATCTCTCCCACCCCTCCTCCCCCGCTCCCAGCGGGGGAGGACAGCTTGTGCGCAGCACCAGCAGGAGGGGGTGCGTATTGCAATCCTCTTCATTATCCGCCTACACCTCCCCAGCCCCGGCCCCGCGCCGGGGCTGTTGTTTCAACACCAAACAACCCCTTGCATCCACCCGGTCGAATCTTGTATTCTCCGGTCCATGCGATATCTCCCTTTCCTCCTCGTATTGCTGCTGATGCTCCCGCTCAGCGGCTGCGACAAGCAAGCCCCCGCCAAGCGCGAGGTTCGCGCCGCGTGGGATGCGTACGTCAAAGCCAACGAGGAACACCGCGGCCAGGATGCCGCCGCGCTGGTGACCAAGAACACCATCGAGCACTACACCAAACTGCTCAAGACCGCGCTGGACATGCCCGCCAAGGACGTCTGGAACCTGCCACCCACGCAAATGTCCGAGATTCTGAAGATTCGCAACCGCTTCAAAAAGTCCGAGGTCAAGGGGATCGACGGCAAGGGCTATCTCATCATCGCCGGCAGCCGCGGCTGGAACACCGACAGCGACCCCGAATGGACGCTCACCGACATCAGGATCAACGACGAGCGTGCCTCGGCTTCCATCTACAACCCCGAGTGGGAGTCCGAGTACAACAAACAGCGAGCCCTCCGCGCTCTGGCCAGGCGTGCCCGCATGGGATCACGGATCGAGAAGCCGCCGCGCTACCCCGTGGAACTGCGCAAAGAGGGCGAGGTGTGGAAGGTGGACGAAACCTCCATGCACGCCCGCGTGGACCAGGAACTCAAGGACCTCGCCAAGGAATCCCGCATGTCCGTCCGCGACATGCTGATGGAAATCGAAGGATTCCTGACGGATCAGGAAAAGATCCCGATGTCGGTGTGGGAGCCGATGAAGAAGTGATTTGGGTGGCCCGGCTCTCCGAGCCGGGTGCATTCGTTCGGGTGGTCTGGCTCTCCGAGCCAGACGCATCTCTGAATCAACTCTGTCACTTCCGTCCGGCTCGGAGAGCCGGACCACGCGGCGCATCCAGCCCGTACGCCGCCCGCACCCACTTCTCCATCAGCCCGTCGATCTCATCCACGCTCGCCACCACGATCCGATGCGTAATGCGATCCTTCTTCTCCCGCCCACCCGTCGCAATGATCCGCCCCTTGTGCCCGGTGATCTTGCTCTCCGGCATCGCGCCCAGCGCGAGCCCGAGATCAACCCGCGTGCTGGTCGTCGGCTTGATCTGCGCGAACACATGCTCCCGAAACAGCGGCACAAACGTCTTACACGGGCACGCCTTTGCATCCTTCCCCGCCGCGAGCCCCATCGCCAGCAGAGCGTCATAGATGGGCCGCAACGAGCCCTTCTTTCCCGCGTACTGATCCTCCACGTACCTCGGCGCGATCTTGAGATATCCCTCCGGCGTGTCCTCGGCGATCTTCTCCGGGTGCGTCGCCTTCTCCGCCAGCCACCACGCGGTGTTGGTCCCGAGCTTGTACGTCTTCACCAGCCACTCCCGCCGCGCCTTCTCGTCCTGCGGCCCATCTTTGACGATGTGCTTCATCCACTGCTCGAACGAGCGCCCCGTCTTGGCTGGCAACTTCTCCACCCAGTCGACCACCATCTGCATGCTCGGATGTACCGAATACGGGTGCTTGCTCTTGGCCATGAAACTCACCATGTAAGAGAACCAACCACGAAGACACGGAGGCACGAAGTCATCACGAAGAAAAGCAATCTCAAAAAGCTCTTTCCCTAGATCCCGTTCCTCTCCGTGTTCCCACTCCGTGTCTCCGTGCCTTCGTGGCCCACCTCATCCCGGCATCCTGAACTTCTCACACAAACCCCGCACTTCGCGCTTCACCGCCGCTGTTTCTCCCTCGGCCCCCTTTGCCGTCAGCACGCGATCGATCCATCCCGCGATCTGCTTCATCTCACTGGTGCCGAGCCCACGTGTTGTCACGGCGGGCGAGCCGAGGCGGATCCCGCTGGTGAGCTTCGGCGGCCGCGGATCATCGGGAATCCCGTTCTTGTTGCAGACCATCCCCGCCTTGCCCATCCACGTCTCCGCGTCCGCGCCTGTCAGCTCCGCGTTCTTGGGGCGCAGGTCAACGAGCATCAGGTGGTTGTCCGTCCCGCCGCTGGTGATGCGGTAGCCGCGCTCTGTGAGCGCGCCCGCGAGTGCTTTCGCGTTCGCCACCACGTTCTGCGAATACGTCCGGAACTCCGGCTTCAGTGCCTCACCAAATGCCACCGCCTTGGCCGCGATCACATGCATCAGCGGCCCACCCTGCACGCCGGGGAACACATTCCGGTTGATCTTCTTGGCCAGTTCCTCGTCATTGGTCATGATCAAACCGCCGCGCGGCCCGCGCAGCGTCTTGTGCGTCGTCGTCGTCACCACATGCGCATGCGGGAAGGGCGATGGGTGCACACCAGCCG
>JBKJOD010000091.1:0-6145 GCA_046593245.1 Phycisphaerales bacterium | reverse complement strand
CACTGGGTATGTTGGTTTGGTCACGGGCGTCTGTCTGTCCAACACGGGCAACGACGTGCTGTGCCTGGACACGGACCACCGCAAGATCGACATGCTCAAGCAGGGCAAGTGCCCGATCTACGAACCGGGGCTGGTGGAGTTGATGGAGCGGAACATCGCCGCGGGGCGGTTGAAGTTTTCCACGGACCCGAAGTCGGCGCACCGGGATGCGGACATGATCTTTATCTGTGTCGGCACGCCGAGCGATGAGCGCGGGCACACGGACTTGAAATACATCGACTCCGCGGCGGATGACATCGCGGAAACGCTGCGGCAGCTCGGCCCCTTGCAGAAGCCGAAGATCATCGTTGTGAAGAGCACCGTACCGGTGGGGACGACGTTCCGCGTGCGCGATCGCATTCGCGCGAAGGTCGGGGCGGAAATTCCCTTTGAGGTCGCGGACAATCCTGAGTTTCTCAAGGAAGGCGCGGCGATCGAGGATTTCAACAAGCCCGACCGCGTGGTGGTGGGCGTGGAGAAGGAATGGGTCGGGGAGTCGATGAAGGATCTGTATGACCCGTTCGTGCGGAACGGGCACCCGATCTACATCATGGATGTGCTGAGCGCGGAGATGGTGAAGTACGCCGCGAACAACTTTCTGGCAACGAAGATCAGCTTCATCAACGAGATGGCGAACCTGTGCGAGGCGTACGGGGCGAACATCAGCCGCGTGCGCGAGGGGATGTGCAGCGACAAGCGGATCGGCAACGCGTTCCTGTATCCCGGTCTGGGCTACGGCGGCTCGTGTTTCCCGAAGGACACGCTGGCGTGCATCATGATGGGCGACAAGGCGGGCATCGAGGCGACGCTGAGCAAGAGCGTTCATGCCGTGAACCAGAAGCAGCGGGACCGGTTCTTTGACAAGATCCAGGGGCACTTCAAGAAGGATGGCGGGCTGACGGGGAAGACGGTCGCGTTCTGGGGGATCGCCTTCAAGCCGCGGACGGACGACATCCGCGAGGCGCCGGCGCTGACGCTGATGCGCAAGGCGCTGGGCTATGGCGCGGCCTGCCGCGCGTTTGATCCGGTGGCGAACGAGAATGCCTCGCGCGAGGGGCTTGGCTCACAGGTGACGATCACCGAGGACATGTACAGCGCGCTGCAGGATGCGGATGCGCTGGTGGTGTCAACGGACTGGGACGAGTTCAAGAGCCCGGACTTTGACCGGATGCGGGCGCTGATGAAGGGGAAGGCGATCTTCGATGGTCGCAATCTGTACAAGCCGAGCGTGATGGGGCAGCAGGGGTTCCATTACTACTCGGTGGGACGGGCGCCGGTGCATCCGCAGTGAGCGAACCGCCTAGCGTCGGTCGTGGCACACGCGGTTGAAACCATCGGGCAGGTGCTTGGATCGATCGCGGTCTCAGAAGGCGATTGGATCGACGTGGCCGCGCGGGCTCCGGGGCGACGCGTTGATTTTCTCTACGCCGACCCTCCCTTCAACACCGGTACCACGCAGCGCACCCCCCCGAACGCGAAAAAACTGGCGAGGGATGCGGAGGCGACGTATGACGACTCGTTCGGTTCCGCGCAGGACTTCATCGCGTGGCTGCGGCCTCGTGTGGCCGCGTCAATACCGCTCATCAAGCCGACGGGGCTGATCTGCATTCACGTGGATTGGCGGACTTCGCACCATGTGCGGCTGCTGCTGGATGAGTTGCTCGGGGCGGATCGGTTCGTGAATCATCTCATCTGGTCGTATGGGCTGGGCGGGTCATCCCCGCGGCGGTTTGCGCGGAAGCACGATGATCTGCTGCTGTATTGCGTGGACCCGGAGCGGTACTGGTTTGAGCCGCCGCGGGTGCCGGCGACGAGCAACAAGATGCGAGGTCAGACGAAGAAAGCCACGGATGTGCTGGACATACCGTCTATCAACAACATGGCGAAAGAGCGCACGGGATATCCGACACAGAAGCCGCTGGCGCTGCTGGATTTGCTGGTGCGGGCGTGCTGCCCGCCGGGCGGAGTGGTGCTGGATCCGTGTTGTGGGAGCGGGACGACGATCGTGGCAGCGGCGATGGCGGGTAGGAATGCGATCGGGCTTGATATCAGCGCTGCGGCGGTGCGGGTGGCGCAGGGGCGGCTCGCGGCGATCGGGGGTTCGTGAATGCCCGTGCCACTTTTTTCAGAGCCGAGCGGCGTAAGCCGCCGGGCGTTGGAAGTGAATCACAAAGGCACTCGGGCCGGGGCGGCCCGAATGCGGCTCGGAGAACCGCACCACCCAAAAACACGGGCTGGAAAGCCCGTGCCACGGCTACCATCGAAGCATGTTCGCACACGTCATCGCCTGGTACGCCAAGCGCATAGTTAACGTGAACATCAACATCATCCTTGCCGGTATCCTTGCGCTTGGGCCGGTGCTGGTCTGCGTCAAGATTGCCGAGTACTTGCTCAGCTCGGGGCTGGTGAAGAACCAGCGGCTGCACGCCCATCATCACACGGTGATCTCCGCGGTGACGCTCGTCTCGGACATCATGTTTGACGTGAGCATCTACTTCGTGCTGCACTGGCTGGCGAACCACGCGGGCAAGCGGATTCCAGTGAAGATAGAGCAGCGAATCGAGGGAGTTGCCAACGCCGCGGCCGAGAGCGTGCCGTTTTTCAAGGATGCCGCCAAGGTGCAGTTGCAACGGGCGGTGCTCTCGCCGCTGCTGTACATCCTCTGGTTGGGTTCGCAGTTCGTGTTCATGAACACGATGGATTGGACAGCGGTGTGGGCGACGGTGGTGGGGTTCTGCATCGCGATCGGGGTGGTGCGGACGATTCACACGTTCTGGATGCTGCGCGAGGAGCGGCGGCAGCGCGCCAAGCTGTTTGTTGAGGGGCTCCCCAAGCCGGGGACGGGCGTTGGGGGATTTGAAATGCCGAACTCCAGGGAGATGCTCGCATCTCACCCGAACGGGCGGCCGCGCGGCACCTCCTCCAACGCGACGAGTGACACGAGCACGACTCCTGTTGAATGAGGTTTATGAGCGCGTATCAGAAGGCATCGGCGTCATGCCGAACTTCACCCGTAGCACCCAGCGCCCGAGATAGATGATGGGCGTGAGCCCGATCGCGATCAAAAACTTCAGGATGTACCCGGTGGCGGCGGTCTCGATGATCTCGTGCCAGGTGTAGGACGACTGCGTCTTTGGGTTGATCGTCGAGGCGAAGAGGATGGATGTGACAAGGAACGAGTCGATCGCCTGGGAGACGACGGTTGAACCCGTGGAGCGCAGCCAGACCAGCTTGCCGCCGGTGGCGCGTTTGATGACTCCGAAGAGCCAGATGTCGCACATCTGCCCAACGAAATACGCCGTGAGCGAGGCAATGTACAGGCGGTTGGACATCGCGAAGACGGCGTCGAAGGAGCTCTGCGAGATGGGGGAGATTTCCGAGACCGGAACTTTTCGGCCCGCGAAGATCAGCAGGAAGGCGAAGCCGCTCATGGCCAGGCCCATGTAGGTGAGACGGCGCGCGCCGCGCTTGCCGTAATACTCGTTCACCAGATCAGTGAGCAGAAAGGTGATCGGGAACGAGAGCATGCCGACGGAGTGGGTGACGAAGTTGTACGTGCCGACCACTGGTAGCGCGAGTGTGAAGAGATCGAAGTGGAAGAACTTCGACCCAGTGATGTCGGCAATCAGCAGCGATGTGACAAACACGCCGGAGAGCCAGAGGTAGACGCGCGTGCGAACGTCAAAGGTATCGCCAGCGAGCGCGGGCGTCGGGATCGGAGTGGTGGGCTGGGATGCCATTCCTGGTTCCTGCGGCGGGATTCCGCGGCGAATCGAACATGTGAACCGGCGAAGGCCAGCATAGCCGTGCCGCCAACGCTCGCGCGGCGCGAACATCTGTGCCGGAGGTTCGTGAGTCGTGGGATGCCCGATTCAATGGTGCCCCACATCTCCGGAAATCACGGGCCATGTCATCATCCGGAATCCACTATCCTTCGCTCATGTGCGGCATCGCCGGCATTCTGAAGGTGTGGACCCCCGCGGAGCGGCAGCTCGCGCTGCGCACGCCGCACGGGCAGTCGATTCCGGAGAGTTGGCTGGACATTCTCGATGATTCCATCAAGCACCGCGGCCCGGATGGGCAGGGGCGATTCCGCGATCGCGCGATCCGCGGGGATGGGTGCGTGGTGGATGTCGCGCTGGTGCATCGGCGACTGAGCATCATCGACCACGCGGGGGGGCACCAGCCGATGGTGTGGACCCATAGCACGGGCATCCTGCCCGTGGAGGACGTGCAGCGATACACGGCGCGCGCGGCGAGTCAGGACTGGTCGGATGCCGCCGCGCGTCCGATGGTGGAACACAGGCAGAATGCTGGTGCTACGGACCGCATCGCCGTCGTCTTCAACGGCTGCATCTACAACCACCGCGAGCTGCGTGCGGAGTTGCAGAGGGCGGGGCATGTGTTCAGCACCGATCACTCGGATACGGAGGTGTTGGTGCATGGGTGGAGGGAGTGGGGGGGATCACTGCCTTCAAAACTTGACGGTATGTTCTCGATATGCCTGTGGAACTCGCAACGTGGATTGGTCATGGCGCGTGACCACAGCGGCGAAAAGCCGCTGTATTACACCGACGAACTTCCGTTTCGCGGCATCGCTTTTGCGAGCACGCCCACGGCCCTCGCAAGACTGATGCGAGGATCAAGTGAGAAGGCATTCGCCGCCGATGGTGCGTTGCTGGCGGAGTGGTTGAGGTTCGGATTCGGCGAAGCAACACCCTCGTGGGACATTCAGGCCGTTCATCCTGGGTCTGCGTTTGAGTACGCGAACCAAACCGAGAGCGAGTCTCACACCTTCTTTGCCACGTCGAGCGTGCCGCCCGATCAGATTCTCAACGTCGATCGCTTGGATGCAATGCTTGATCGTGCGGTTGTTTCCCGGCTCGACGCCGATGTTCCGATGGGGTGCTTTCTTTCGGGCGGAGTCGACTCGTCTCTCATCGCGTCGTATGCGCAACGGGAACTGTTGCGCTCTCGCGGGCGTCTTCGCACGTTCACAGTGCGTATGCCCGACGTCCGTTTTGATGAATCAAGCTTTGCTGCGCACGCCGCCACCGTCATTGGCACCGAGCACACCACCCTTCAAGCGAGTGTGCGGCCCACGGATGATCTGAATGACCTTGTGTCACAATCCGGAGTGCCGCTCGGTGATAGCTCGCTTCTTCCGGCGTATTGGGTGAGCAGAGAAGCCCGCAAGCACGTGTCGGTCGTGCTCGGCGGAGACGGCGCGGATGAGCTTTTCTTTGGCTATGAGAGATACACCGCCGACAAGTGGCTCCGACGGTTTGGACGTGTGCTTGCGATGGTCGGCCTTCCGGGTGCAGCGCGGGCGCACCCCAAATCTCGGCTGGCGAAGCTCGATCGGCTCGCAAGGGCAGCAAGAGGACTTGGGTATCTGGACCTGCTTGCGATCTTTTCCCAGGAAGATTTGCAACGCTTGCTGTCTCCAGCGGCGGTGGCACGCCCATGGCCCCCGACACGCTCGGGGCGTTTGTTCGATCTGGAGCACTATCTCCCCAATGACATCTTGTGCAAGACCGATACCGCGTCCATGTTCGTTTCTCTCGAGGTGAGATCGCCGTTCTTATCTAGAGAGGTTGTCGCTGCCGCAAAGATGGCTTCGGAGAGCACATTGATGCCCCACGGCCAGCGCAAAGGCCTTCTCCGCCAAGTCGCCCGCAATTATCTCCCCGCCGAGATCATCGATCGCCCCAAGATGGGCTTTGCGATTCCCATCGGCGAGTGGTTCCGCTCCGACTATGGCGGGCTGGGGACCATGCTGCTGGATCATCTGAACTCCACCGAGCCGTTCGGGCCGCCGTCGCTGGGGATTGATCTGAACATGAAGTTCATCCGGCAGATGCTGGATGAGCATCTCGGCACCGGACCCAGCGGCATGGTGAAGCGAGACCACTCGCAGCGGCTGTACATGCTGCTGGTCCTGAGTATCTGGGCGAAGTGGATGGGGTCGCTGCAGTAGGCCGCAGAATCTGAGGGAAATGCGCCACAGATCAACACGGATGGAACGGATTCAAGGCAGAATTTCCGGCCTTCTCCCCTTCTCCCCTTCTCCCCTTCTCCCCTTCTCCCCTTCTCCCCTTCTCCC
>JBKJOD010000078.1:0-6188 GCA_046593245.1 Phycisphaerales bacterium | reverse complement strand
TCCTCCCGTGTGTCGATGACCAAACTCGTCGCTTTGTCATGGAGGCCGTCAGTCGGATACATTCACGAAACCGCCCGCACGCCCCTCGCTGATTTTCACGATTTTTCCCACTCACTTCGAGCCAATGCCCTCAGACCCCCAAGAACTGACAATCCTGCTCAACGACGCCGCGGCCGGCAACACCACCGCCACCTCTCGGCTCGTCGAGCTCGTCTACGACCAGCTCCGCGCTCTCGCCGGCTCATACACCGGCGGTCGCCAATCCAACCAAACCCTGCACGCCACCGCCCTCGTCAACGAGGCCTTCATCAAGCTCGTGCAAAATCCCGGGGCCACATACAACGACCGCGGCCATTTCTTTGCCGTCGCCGCCACTGCCATGCGTCAGATTCTCACCGACCACGCCCGCGCCAAGCGTGCTCTGAAACGGGGCGGCGGAGTTGCGGCAAACATGGGAGACCCCTCCAACTTCCCAGCCGTCTCCATCGATTCCGGCTCCGCCAACGGCGAGTTTGACATGGTTGCCCTCGATGATGTGCTCACCCTGCTCGAAAAGGAGAACCCCCGCGCATATCGCGTCGTGGAACTCCGCTTCTTCGGCGGCCTCTCCGTTGATGACGTCGCCCGACTGCTGAATATCTCGCGCTCAACGGTCGAGGCCGACTGGCGGGGCGCTCGCGCCTGGCTCGCTGTGCAACTCGGGCGCTGATGCAACAGTCCGTGCTGCCCGCGGCTCCGGGTGGCCCAAGCTTCATACAATGATGCATGCCGTTTGTGCGGGCCTTGTTGGCCCGGTGGCGTGAACCCAGTCTCTTCGTTCGCCGCATGTCCGACGCACCACCCGAACTTCGCGCCGATCACCGTGCCGGTCCCATGACCGACACCGGCTCGATGCTCCGAGCCGCCATGGAGATTTTCGCCGCCGTCGTCGAGCATGGCCCCGCCGAGCGGTCCGCCCTTCTCGACGAGCTCTGCAAGAACGACCCGCCCCCCCACCGCCTGCGCACCGAAGTTGAGCGCATGCTCGCTCGCGATGCCCAAGCCAGTCCCGGCGTGTTTGTCACAGGTGCTGGCCTCGTCGGTGGCTCTCTCGATCCTTCGTTTATCCCCCACTCCGACGGCGCGACCGCCACGACCGAGAATCTCGCCGGACTGCCCGCGATCGCCGGTCATTACCGCATCATCCGCCAACTCGGCGAAGGCGGCATGGGCGTGGTCTATCTCGCCGAGCAGAGCGTTCCCCGTCGCCTCGTCGCCCTCAAGGCCGTCCACGGCGGAGTCGGACGCAATATTCTCGACCGTTTCACGCGCGAGGCGCACATCCTCGGTCGCCTCCAACATCCCGGCATCGCGCAGATTTATGAGGCGGGCGTCGCGGGCGATGACCACTCCGGACGCGCGTACATCGTTATCGAGTATGTCGATGGTCCCACCATCACCGAATACGCCGAACGAGAGCGGCTCGATCGACACGCACGTCTAGGGCTCTTTTTCCGCGTCTGCGACGCCGTACATCACGCCCATCTGCGGCGTGTCATCCATCGCGACCTCAAGCCCCCGAACATTCTCGTGGATTCCGCCGGCCAGCCCAAGGTGCTGGACTTCGGCATCGCTCGGCTCGAATCCGACGATCCCCACTCCCAACGCCTCGACGTCACCCGCGATGATCGCGCGCTCCTGGGCACGCCCGCGTACATGTCACCCGAGCAGCTCGCGGGCGGCGAGGTGGATGCCCGTGCGGACGTCTACGCCCTTGGTGTCGTGCTCTTCCAACTCCTCACCGGCCGCCTCCCGCACGATCTCTCCGGCAAGTCTGTCGCCCAGGTCATGCACATCGTCCGCACGGAGGCCCCGCGCCGCGCGACCCAGCTTGATTCGTCCCTCGCCGGCGATCTGGACGCGATCATTCTGACCGCGCTGAACGCCGATCCTCTCCTGCGCTATCAAAGCGCCGACGCTCTCGCCTCGGACATCCGCCGACATCTTGCCGGAGAGCCGATCGCGGCCCGCACCGAGCCGCTCGGTCGAACACTACTCCGCGTCACCAAGCGCCACCGCGCCATCGTCGCGCTCGGCGCGGCCCTCGCCGTCACCCTCATCGCCGCTACCGCCGGCTCGCTTGTCATGGCCGATCGCAACGCACGACTTGCCCAAGATGCCAGTGCGGCGAAAACTCAAACCGAAACCGTCGCCGCCTCCCTCCGTGAAGCCCTTTATGTCAGCCGCGTCGGCCACGCACAGGCCGCCATCGCCGCTGGGGATGTCAGCCGCGCCGCCGCAGAACTCGCCGCATGTCCCCCGGATCAGCGCGGCTGGGAATGGCGACACCTCATCCTCGCCACCGACCAGTCGGAGCGACGCTTTGATGCTGCGGCCTCGGGGCCGATGCTGCGTCTCATGCCCGACGGCAACACGCTCGTGGTCGCCCACTCAGAGCGCCCCATCCAACTTCTCGACGCCACGACAGGTGCGGCCCTTGGTTCCTTCGGCGAGACCGGCAGGTTGAGCGCCTGCCGGCTCAGCCCCGACGGACGCTGGCTGGCGCTCCGCCGTCTCGACGGTATCGCCGAACTGCACGACATCTCCGCGCGATCATCCCTTGACCAGGTCACGCCCCCGCCCATGGAGCGACCACCGTTGGGCGGGCGCGGATTCTCGCATGTTGATTGGTCCATTGGCAGCGAGGGCTCGGGCGAGCTGCTGGGCATTCGCGCCGACGGCCGCTGTTTCGTCTGGTCGCTTCAGTCCAAGTCCTTCGTGCGCGACTTCCTCGTGAATGCTGCGCCGGCCTACGACCTGCGCACCACCCGCGATGGCACGATCGGTATTACTTCTCACAGCGATTTGGCCGTACGCGTGTTCCGAGTGTCAGATGGCAGCACAGTCGCTGTCTTGGACAAGATTGGTCAGACACCCCTCTCACTGGCCATCTCCCCCGTCGCCCCCATCGTCGCGATCGCCCTGTTCGACGGACGCATCCTGCTCTGGAACTGGGAAAATCCAAGTTCCACCACGACCGCCGCCGGTGCTCCATACCGCACCCTGGAAGCCCACGCCTCGCGCGTTCTCGCTATGGAGTTCAGCCCCGACGGAACCACTCTCGCCAGCGGCGGCGAGGATCGCGCCCTTCGAACATGGGATGTCCAGTCCGGAGTTCTTGCAGCGACTCAGCAGGGCGAGTCTTCCCGAATCCGTTCCCTCACCTTCGCCTCAGACTCCTCATGTGTCTTTGTCGCGGGCGAGAGCAAGTCCGTGCGCGTCTTTCGTACGCGGCCCGAAGCACTTGTACCCACCGCCGCACTCCGTGACTTCCCGATTTTTTCCTGCTCCATTCTTCAGAGCGACGAGCAGGCCATATTCACAACACGAAGCGGCTACATCGGCAAGGTCGATCTCGCGACCGGCGCTCCGTCTTACATGGCCGGGGCCACCGACGGACTCCGCAGCGCGGTGCAGCCGCCCTCAAACGAGCTTGTCCTCGCTGTCGATGGCGGCCGCGTCGTCTTCGCCAATGGCAGAACCGGGCGCTCCATCAGTTCGCTCGACGATCTTCCCAAGGCCAGCACGCTCATGTCCGCTTCTCCCGATGGCGCCCACATCGTCGCCTGGCAACATCCGGGCACACTCGCCTCAATCGACTGGAAGACCCGGTCTATATCGCACAGATGGTCCAGCCCGGGGCGCAACTACAAGGTTGCGGTCGGACCTGGCGGCCAGATTGCCGCTGGCGATGACCTTCCAATCGTGCGTGTCTTCGATGAACGCGGCACCGCTCTCGGACCTGACATCAAGCTCAAGGGCCACGCCACCGCCCTTGCCTTCTCCACCGGCGGCTCCCTGCTTGCCGTCGCCACCGAACCCTCGACGATCGGCCTGTGGAACTGGCGTGATGGCTCGCTGGTGCACGAGTTCAAGGGATCCTGGGCTTCCGTCAGTTCTCTTGCGTTCTTCGATGGCGATACACGCCTCGCCGGCGGTTCCTCCGATCACACCGTCCACATCTGGAGACTTCCCGCCGGAGAGGAAGTCCTCACCCTCGGCGGGCACCGCGGCGCGGTCGTTCACATCGCCGTCACCAGCGACGGTCAGTCGCTCGTCACCGCCGACGGCATGGGAATCGTGCGAGTATGGAAAACAGACGCTCTGGCTCGAGCGTCCCAGCCCGGCTCGCGCTGACCGCCGCGCGACTCAGGGCGCGCCGAAAATGATCTCGAACGAAATCCCGCACATGATCGACGGCGACGCGTGCGAGCGCGAGTACCGGATGTCCTTGTCCAGGTCCACCGTCAGCTCGCGCGAGACATTCGTGCCGACCCACGCCTCAAATCGCGCCGCCGGATGCGGCACAAACTCCAGCCGCAGCGTCACCGGGATCGAGTTATCCCGAAACACCGCCTCGGGTCCCGGACCATCCGAGTCCAGCCGATACGCGCGCTGCTCGAATGCCATGTCGGCTTTCACGCACCACGCCTCTGCGAAGTCGTACTCGAAGCGGACGTTGTTCCCCTGGCTGGTCAGCCGCGTGCGCTCGTCGAGCTTCCACTCCATCCAGAACGCGGGCAGAATCTGGATGTTGTCCTCAAGCTGCGATCGCGCACCGATGCCCAGCCGCAGCGTGAACATCTTGTCCGGGCGATAGATGACACCGCCAAAGCCGCCATAGGTCGTGGAAGCGTCCGCGTTGAACTGCCCGGCATCAAAGAGCAGCCCGCCGCCAAACACGCCCCAGTGCTCGTTGAGTTTCACCTCAATGTTCGGAGTGAACACGATCTGCTGAAAGCTCTTCACCCGCCCCACGCCCCCGGGAAACAGGGCATCCGCCTCGCGAAACGAATAGTTCGAGACCTCCCAATCCACCGGCAAGCTCACCTGCACATCGTGCTCGGGCCCGAAGATCAGATTTCCCGACATGCCGCTGCGCGCGATCCGCAAACTCCCCGGATCGCCACCCACATCCGCGCGGGTCGTCAGTTCGTAGCGTCCATCAATCAACATGATCACCGGCGGACGCCTCGGGTCCGAGTCGCGATTGTGAACAAAGTGTCCGGGACGCGACACGTAGTCCGGCGGCTCCTGCTGCAACGTCAGTTTGGGCGCATCGCCAATCGTCGGCACTGCCGGCGGCTCGTTTGCCCCCTCCGGCTCCGCCCCCCATGCCGCACCGGCACACGCAACCAATACCGCCGCCGCCGTCATTGCTTGCCAATCCTGCATGTGATCCTCCCGCTCTCAAGACACAACATTGATACCCAACCCCACCCGCGCCGCCCATCACTGCAACCGATGCTAGCAGAACCCGACCCGCTGCACATCCCCCGGTTTCTTCCCACGCCCACCCATCAAGCTCCCGCATTTTCACCGTCCCAAAGCCATTGCACCGCCGCCAAACTCAGAATCTCACCCGATATCCTTTCATCGCCGTGTATCGTGAAACCCGTCGTCGCGTATTCCCAAAGACATCGGGAGCCCCATGGATATCGCCATCGCCATCATGATCGGTCTGGCACTGAGTGCCGCCTGCGGCCTGCGCGTCTTCGTCCCTTTGCTGGTCCTCTCCATCGCCGCCAAATGCAGCGTGCTCGCACTCGGCGCCTCGCTGGGCTGGATCGGCTCAACCGAAGCGATCATTGCATTTTCCGTCGCCACAGTCGCCGAAATCGTGGCGTACAAAGTCCCGTGGCTGGACCACGCCCTGGACACCATCGCCTCGCCCGCCGCCGTCATGGCCGGAACCATCGTCTCCGCTAGTCAGATCGGCGCGATCCACGGCATCAGCCCGCTCATGCAATGGTCGTGCGCTCTCATCGTCGGTGGCGGGGTGGCGGGCCTGATGCAGACCGGCTCCGTCTCCACCCGCGCCGCCAGCACCGTTGTCACCGCCGGCATCGCCAACCCGTTCATCTCGCTCATCCAGAGTGTCCTCGCCGTCGTCATGAGCGTGCTCGCCGTGTTCGTCCCGATCCTCGCCGTGCTCATGGCGGCAGTCATGCTCTGCGGAGCGGGCTTGGTGGTCTTCTGGATCGCCCGCCTCCGCCGCTCGCGCCGCGTGGCAACCGTCGCCGTCGTTGCATCGCGTCCGGCCTGATCACACGCCCGGGATGAGCGCGTCCGCGAGCGAATCCCGTGGAGAGAGGTTCTCATCGCCTTTGCGTCGGGACCGCGCAGGTTACGGCTGCTTCGCTGGCGTC
>JBKJOD010000075.1:0-2526 GCA_046593245.1 Phycisphaerales bacterium | reverse complement strand
ATGTTTCCGTCCGCTGGCACCCAGCCGCCGTTCACATCCGGGAAGTCCAGCTTGCAGTTGTCACACTTCTTCCCAGTGGCAAACTTGATCGGGCACCAGAAGCTCTCCACGTTCCGCAGCATCTCCGCGCCCAGCGAATACACGCCCGTCATCCAGTCGCAATACAAACACCAGATGCGGTCGTGCCCCACCAGCCCGTTGAACTTCTGCCGCGTCACGTTGACCCAATCCGCGTGGTTGTATCCCGGCATCTTCAGGATCCACTTCAAGGGCGGATAGCAGATCAGCTCGCCCAGCCGGATCCCCACGAAGATCGGCAAGCTCCCGACCGTCACCCACAGCGCAACATGGTTGTTGAATCGCCCCACCGTCTTGTTCAGAAACTTCACGATCCGCGGCCCCCGCGCCGCATCCAGATTCGCCAGCTCATGCCCCCAGCACCAGACCACCATTCCAATCGCCTGCCCCAGCAGCGAACCGACTATGCCGCGCCAGCCATACATGATCCCCAGCACAGTGGGGGGCAACCACGTCAGCGCGGAGACCAGCAGATCCAGCCCCGGAGCGCGGCACAGCCACGCGCTGAACGCCTTCCCCACGCTCCCCAGCCGCGGAAACACATGCAGCATCCCAGAAAGCGCGGCGATGTAGATTGCCGCTCCCGCCACGATCATCGCAAGTTGCATCATGCCTGAGAATACGCCCCCACACGCCCGGGATGAGCGAGTCTTCGAGCGAATCCCGCGGATGCTCAGCCGTCAAGGCCACCCGCCTCACCGGACCGGCTGCCCCGTCACCCACGGGCTCACCGCTTCCAGCGGCTCCCCGCGCACCGCTCGTCCCAGCAGGTACGTGCTCGCCGCGCCATCGCCCGCGATGATCGCCGAGTCCACCGCGATCCGTGCCTCGTCGCTCTGCCCCATCGCCGCGCTCAGCGCGCCCACCATGAACTGCGCATCCGTCTCGCTCACCACCCGCCGCGGCGGATCGCGATACACCAGCAGCGCGGCCCGCACCCGCTGCGCCCACGCCCCATCACTCGCAATCGTCCGCCCAGCGATCGAATCGCGCCCGACCAGCCCACCCGGATTCGTCCCCGCCGCCTTGCGCATGGCGTACACCGATGCGCTGAACTCGCCATTGAGCGCACCCTCAACCGCCGCGGAAAAATCCCCGCGCACGTCATACGCCGGATTCACCCGCGGCAGCGAACGCACCTCCACCGGCGCAATCACCGTCGTCGTCTGGATCTCCGGTACCGTCACGATCGTGCTCGGCAACCCGCCGCTGTAGTTCGCCGTCGCATACGGATCGCCATACGCCCCGAAGGTGCCGACCGAATACGGCGAGCTTTCAAGCTGCCACACATCCTGCCCCAAGTACGGCTGATACGCAAACTCATACGGCCGCACCGAGAAATCCGTCGCCGGATACCACCCCGGCCCGCCATACGAAAACGACGAGTACGACCACGGATCACGCCCAAATCCGCCAAATGAGTCATACGTGCCGACCGTCAGCCCCGAAGACCACTTCGTCCACGGATCGTGATAGATCCCCGATGAGCCGTAGTACGAGTTGTTCGAGTACCCGCTGTTCCAGCCACTGTTCCAGTTGTTCCAACCCGTGTTCCAGTTATTCCAGTTGTTCCCATTCCACCCCTGCCCATGCCCGGAGTTGTGGTTTGAGCCGTTCCCATGATGGCCGTGGTCATGCTGCCCGTGATCGTCCCCGTTCCAGCCGTCGCCCGTACCACTGCCGCCCAGTGACGGAATCGGCTTGACCAGATTCCGCCGCGTGTTGTCCGTGTTCCGCGCCGCATTCGCCGCCGCCGCGCTCAGCGCAGGCGCGAGCGTGATCGAACGAGCGGAAGCAGTGGGGGGGTTGATCGGCGCCGCCACATTCGATGCCGCCGTCGGAATCGACGCCCGCCGCACATCCTCACGCGCCGCCATGGCCGGCTGCCGCGAACGCGCCGTGTCATCGCCACTGGGCAACTGCACCACGTTCACCGGCTTGGACTTCGGCGCAGATTCGCGGTTCAGCGCACGCCTGGTCTGGTCCACCGTCGCCGGATTCTGCGGCGTCCCGATCCGCACCCGTGGCCCGGTCGTCCACGCCGGCTCCGATCGCTGCACCACCACCTGCGGCGTCTCCGCCCGAGGAATCGGCACGCTTTGCTGTGGCGGCGCAACCTTCGGCTGCACCTGCACCGGCCGCACCAGCGATGGTTGATACTGCGACGGCGTCGTATTCACCGGCCGACTCGGCTCCGCACTCGGCGCCTGCCGCTGCGGCCCGCTCGGCTGCGATTGACTGGGTTGTGCTTGGCTCGGCTGCGAAGCCGGCTGCGCCGGTGCAGCCGCGGGCGGCGCGCTCGCTGGCCCACGATTCAGCCCTCGCCGCGTGTTGTCCCCCTGCTGCGCCCCACAGATGCTCGCGCCCATTCCCGCCACTACAAGCATCACCGCAATCTGTCGCTGCATGTTCATGGCGAATCTCCGGACCCGCGAGCACTACATCATC
>JBKJOD010000166.1:0-3373 GCA_046593245.1 Phycisphaerales bacterium | reverse complement strand
AGGCGGCTGGAGTGCCGGTGCCGCGCGCGGATTACGCCACGGTCGAGTTGAACGGCCGTTATCTCGGCCTGTTTGTGCTCACCGAAGGCTGGAACAAGCAGTTCCTCAAAAATCATTTCCCCAACGTCAAAGGCAACTTCTACGATCTGGGTGGGTCACACGATGTGAACAAGCCGTTGCCGGCGGATTTTGGTCTGGACCCGACCAACCACACCGCGCTCCGGGCCGTGACCCGCGCCGCTCTCGAACCGGATCATATCCAGCGCCTGAACAAATTGCGCGTCACGGTGGATCTGGACCGCTTCCTCAGCCTGCTCGCCCTGGATGTGCTGCTCTGGAATTGGGACGGCTATGCCATGAACCGGAACAACTACCGCCTCTTCCACGATCTTGCGGAGAACCGCGTGGTGGTCCTTCCGCACGGGCTGGATCAGATGTTCTGGAAGGCGAACGGGCCAATTGTGACCGGTCGATCCGGACTTGTGGCCAAGGCGCTGCTTGAAACCGAGGAAGGCCGCCGGCTTTATCTCGAACGCCTCCGCCAGATTCGCGCCACGGTTTTTAATGTCACCACCATCACCAATCGTCTCGAGGCACTGGCCCAACGACTGGCTCCAGCGGTGTCCAAAGACGGTCTCCTCGCCGTGGCTCAAAATCAAAACTCATTGAATCTGTGGCGCAGCCGCATTCTCGCCCGGGTCCGGGACGTGGACCAGCAACTGGCCGGCGTGACTAATCTGCTGGGCCTGCCGGTGGGCGTCGCGGTGCCGATCACCCACTGGACGGCCCGGCCGCAGTTCGGAAATGTGCTCATCGATCAGACCCCCAACCCCGCCGCGCTTCATCTCCTGGTCAAGGAGGGCACCAGCTTTGGTGCGTGGAACTCGACGCTCTGGCTGGAGGAAGGGTGTTACCGGCTGGAAGGCCGAGTTAAAACCCGCGGCGTCACGGGCACGCTGCGCAATGAAACCGTCGGCGCGGGCTTCCGCGTCTGGAGCGATCGCAAGGAAACGCGCGGGGCGAGCTGGGGCTGGTTTCCCTACGGCAACAGCCGCGATCGTCAACTCGGCGGGCTGCTCCCCGTCATGACCAACACTTTCGAGGTTCGCCTGACGGGTGATCAGGGCTGGATGGCCGTGACCCATGAGTTTGAGCTGCGTCAGCCCGTGGCTGATTTGCAGATCCAATGCGTGCTTCAGTCTGCCGCCGGCGAGGCGTGGTTTGATCTGGCCTCGCTTAAAATCCGCCGGACCGCTTTGAACGTGAGCAAAAGCGGCGCAAAGGGGGATTAACGAGGTTGGGAACGGTCGGAATTACGGCCATTCTTCTGACCGGTGCTAGGCCGGGGAGAGAATTCTGTCGGCGGCGTGCGCTACGTATTCATTGTTGGTTAAACCCGAACTCCGAGATAGAAAAAGAGTCGTCCTGCGGGAAGGGCTGATGGCATAGGGATTGATGCTTAAACAACCCAAGCCGGCCCTGCACAAAACGACCCGCACCGAAATTACCCCGCTTTTCGGCGAGGCCAAGCTCGTTCTGGAGGAGACGCCCAAGGCCATCTCTCCCTTCGGCGGCCTGGCCAGCTTCATCTCCTTCCTCGGCCAGATCGGGTTCGCCCGGCAGGTCCAAAAGCATCTGCCCTTTGCCGAACCCACTTCCAACAATGCCATCCCGCTGGCCCACTCGTTGACCGCGTTCCTGATGTCCGTGGTCGTGGGGGCGAGCCGCTTCGCTCACTCCGAATGGTTGCGCGCCGACCGCGTGTTGCACGCGATGCTGGGCCTGCCGCGTTTTCCCAGCGATGACACCATCCGCAACTTCTTTCTCCGGTTCCATCAGTCGCACATCGAGCAGTTCTGGCGACCGCTCTGGCGCTGGTTGTTGTGCCTGCTCAAGTGTCCCGCCAGCGGCTTCTCGCTGGATCTGGATTCGACGGTGTTCTGCCGCGAAGGCCAGCAGGAGGGCGCGCGCAAGGGGTTCAATCCCCGGCGCCAGGGGCGCCACAGCCATCATCCCTTGCTCGCCGTGCTGGCGGAGGCGCAGTTCATCCTGCACGGCTGGTTGCGCAGCGGGAACACGGGCGCGGCGCGCGGCATCGTGCCCTTCCTGCAAGAGGCGCTGGCGTTGTTGCCGGAAGGGACGTGGCTGCGCACGGGGCGGGCCGACAGCGGCTTCTTCGATCAAGCCCTGCTGGAGTTTTTGGAAGGGCGCGGCTTGAACTACATCGTGGTGGCACGGCTGACTTCGACGCTCAAACGCCAGTGCGCCGGGATCCAGGACTGGACGAAGGTGGATGAGCATCTCGACGCGGGTGAGTTCACGGTCAAACTGTTCGGGTGGACGAAAGAACGGCGGTTCGTGGTGGTGCGCGAACGCGTGCGGGAAACGAAGGCGGCGGTGGGCCGCCGGTTGATCGATGTGCCCGGCTACACGTTTCGCGTGTGGGTGACCAACCGGAACGAGGGCGCGCTGGAGTTGTGGCGGGATTACAACCAGCGCGCCTGCATCGAACAACGGATCGAGGAGTTGAAGCACGATCTCTCGGCGGATGGGTTTTGTCTGCAACCCTTCTTTGCGACGGAATCGGCGTTCCTGGCGGTGCTCTGCACCTTCAACCTGTTGAGCCTTTACCAGCACCAGACCACGCCCACTCAACCCTACCGGCAACCGGGGACGTTGCGCGTGGCGGTGTTCCTGTGCGGCGCGGTGCTCGGGGCGCTGGGCCGCGAGGTGGTGGTCAAACTCTCCGCCGCGTGGGGTGGACTGGGCAAACACAAGCCGCTGGTGGACGCGACGTTGAACTGGTGGAACGTCGCGTCGCCGAAGTTGGTTCCGCCCGAAGACCGCCTGGCCATCGGAGGCAACATGATCTGAAACTTCGGGCCGCGATCCCCCAAAATCATCGCTCTACTTCGGAGTTCGGGTTTAATGCACGTCATCTGGCCCAGGGCAGACGCACCTAAACAACGAAGAGTTTGAGGAGGCAGGTTTGATCCCAGCCGGCCTTCCTCTGTTTGCCCTTGAGACAGCGCTGCATAGTCTTCTCGCGTTGCAGAAGAGTGAGCGTCAGGCGACGTAAGGTGCGGAGTTTTCCGCCACGTGGCCCGCCCGGGCCCGGCTCTGGTCTTTGCCCTCGGCCATTCGTGACGCGACTCCGCCCAGCCGCAACGGACTCTCCATGTGCCCACGGCGGCGCCCGGATGATCGCCGCCTTTCCTTTGCCAGGAGCCACCTACGGCAGCAGGAAGCGGTAGAAGCGCATGGGGAAGTTGGGAGCGTTGGTGTCGGTGAAGGTGAGCGCGCCGTTGAAGTTGGCCAGGGAGCTGCCGATCACGATCCAGTTCGTCGTGTTGAGGTTGGCGTTGGCCTCGAC
>JBKJOD010000007.1:0-9944 GCA_046593245.1 Phycisphaerales bacterium | reverse complement strand
CGTGGTAGTGTCCTTCTTGCCGGACCTCGCCTTGAGCGCGGCCTCACGAGCGTCGTACTCCGCGACGCGGCCGACGGCGTTCCAGATTTCCCGCTCGTCGAGCGTTTCGCGAATGAGCTTTCTGGCTCGCTCGATGACGCTGAGCGTGCGCAGGCCCAGGAAGTCCATTTTGAGCAGGCCGACCTTCTCGCAGGTGGGGCCGTCCCATTGGGTGACGATCTCGTGGTCCGCCGCGCCGGACTGCTTGTAGAGCGGGACGATCTCGTGCAGCGGGCGGGTAGCGACGATAACCCCAGCGGCGTGGACGCTGGCGTGCCGCGCTTGGCCCTCGATGGTGCGGGCGTTGTTGATGAGCTGGGTGATGCGCGGGTCGGAGTCGTAGAGTTTTTTTAGCTCCGGCTCGTCGATCAGCGCCTGATCGAGGGTCATGCCGAGCTGCTCGGGAATGAGCTTGGCGAGCTTGTCGGCCTCGGGGAGCGAAATCTCCATCACACGGGCGACATCGCGCACGGCCGCGCGGGCTTTGAGGGTTCCGAAGGTGATGATCTGCGCCACGTGGCCGTACTTCTGGCGGACGTAGTTGATGACGTCTGCGCGGCCGTTCTGGCAGAGATCGATATCGATATCGGGGAACTCGGAACGATCGGGATCGGTGAAGCGCTCGAAGAGCAGGCCGTACTCGACTGGGCAGGCGTTGGAGAGGCCGAGCACGTAGCCGACCATGGTGCCCACGCCCGAACCACGGGCGTTGGCGGGGATGCCGCGCTGGCGGCCCCAGCTCACGAAATCCCAGACGATCAGGAAGTACGCGGTGATGTTCTTGTCCGAGAGGATCTTCAGCTCGCGCTCGAGGCGGGCGGTTTTCTCGTCTTGGGTGGTCCGGCTCTCCGAGCCGGACGAAGCGAGTTCATCGCGTCCGGCTCGGAGAGCCGGACCACCCGGAACGTGGCCGTAGCGCCAGACGAAGCCCGCCTCGGCGAGCAGGCGGAGCGCGGTGTCGCACTCGTGTTTGGCGGCGGCATTGAGCTTCTTCTTCTCCTCCTCGTCCGCGCCGGGCGGGATGGAGAAGGGAATGACCTCAAAGGCGGCGCAATAGGCGTTGTACCACGCGGTAAGATCGCCCGCGAACTGCGGATCGGTGACCTTGGGCAGGTCTTTCTTGGCGGGGAGTTTCACCCGCACCATGGGTGCGTTGCTCGCGCCGATGGGGAGCGTGAGCTTGCCGGCACAGCGCTCGGCGATTTTCACGGTATTCGCGAGTGCTTCCTTGCCGGTTTCGCCGTACTCGCGCTCGAAGAGGTCTCGCATCTCCTTGGGGCTCTTGACGTAGAGCTCGGTCGGATATCGCATGCGATCCGGGTCGTTCTTGACCTTGCCCATCGAGATGCAGATGAGCGTGTCGTGAGCGTCGTGGTCTTCTTCTTTGAGGAAGTGCGAGTCGTTGTCGCAGACCAGCGGCAGCCGCAGGTCTTTGGCCAGCTTCATCAAATGTTTGTTGATCGAGTTCTGGTCGTCAACGTGGTGCTGCATCTCGACGTAAAAGCGATTGGGACTGAAGGTTTTGGCGTGCCAGAGAGCGCTCTCCTCCGCCTTGTCCCAGTGCTTGCGATCGCCGGAACGCTCGTACGCGAGCAGGTGGTCGCCGATCTCGCTGCCCAGGTGGCCATTGATCGCGATCAGCCCTTCAGAGTGCTTGGCGAGCAGCTCGCGATCGATGCGCGGCTTGAAATAGAAGCCACTGAGATACGCCTCCGAGCAGAGGTAGAGCAGGTTGTTCCAGCCGGTGTCATTCTCCGCGAGGAGCACGAGGTGGTAGCCGCCATCGCTGACGCCGGTGAACGTGCGATCCTGCCGCGTGCGGCCGGGGGGCGTGACGTACGCCTCGACCCCGAGGATGGGGAGGATGCCGTGGTCCTTGCAAGTGAGGTAGAAGGTGGCGGCGCCGAAGAGGTTGCCGTGATCGGTCACGGCGACGGCGTTCATGCCAAGCTCTTTGACGCGCTTCACGAGTTTGTCCACGCGGTTTCCACCGTCCAGCAGCGAGTACTCGCTGTGGAGATGGAGGTGGACAAAGCCGCCCTCAATTGCAGGGGGGGCTAAGGCGGGAGATGTGGACGCTTGATCAGCCATTGGTGGGGTACAGAAACAAACGGACTACTACAGGTATGGCCGGAAGGGAATACAGGTTTGCCGATTTTGATGCGCGTGCTACACGATAGCGGGCAGAGTTGGACGCTTGGGCCAACCGACCGTGGGTCCACTGGCTGACCACATGAAATTGAGGAACGACACGGTTCGATCTCGATGAATCCCCCGTTCAGGTCTGATAAAAATATAAACCTTCGGATCCTGCTGCGAGGTTGGGCCGGGTCCGACAACTGGCATGGCAGAATCACATAACTCGGTGTACGTTCAAGGGTTACGGGGATTCCCTCCGACGCGATGAGGGTGCGATCGAGCGAATCAGGTCGATCGCTGATCTGTTGGCGGTTCCAACTCGGTGGTATCTAGGTTCCAACCGGGACTCGCTCGTCCCGTCAAGTACCCTTCGGAGACCCCGAAGGGTACTTGTATTTTTGAATGGCGCGAAGGGGAATGGGTACTGCGACGTACAATCGTCATCATGTCCGAGCAGTGGGCCAACAGGGTGGTGAAGGGTGGATCCAGCCATGCGTTTCGCCTGGTGATTGGCCAATCGACCTGGGGCGGACGGCTGCTGGTGATTTTGGCAATGCTGATCATCTTCGCCCTGCTAGCGGTGATCATCATTCCGGTCGTGGCGATCGGGGTTGTGCTGGTGGTGGTGGGGATTGCGGCCGCGAGTGTGCGCCGGATGTTCAGCGGGATTCGTGCGCCCAATGGGGTGCTGGATGAGCGTCGCAATGTGCGCGTGATTGTCCGCGAATAGCTTTTACAGTGTGTCTTCTTCTGACGGGATGGTGCCGAGCCAGGCATCGCGGAGCGACCGCGCGATGCGCCCGGGACCGGCGTCGGATTGGCCGATCGCATTCGCTTCCACACGGACGACCGGCAGAATGCCCCAACTGGAGTTGGTGAGGATGACCTCGTCGGCATCGAGGAGATCCTGCACGGACAGCATTTGCTTTTTCGGCGAGAGGCCGAGGCGTTGCGCGGCATCGAGGGCCCAGGCGCGGGTGATGCCGGGGAGGACGGGGCTGGGAATGGTGGGAGCATCCTTGCCGGCAACTTCACCCTCTTCGCCACGGGCAATGGGAGTCAGGAGAGTGTCCCCGTTGATGATGAGCAGATTGCTGACGCAGCCGCCGACGAGATGGTTGGTGACGCTGAGGACGAGAGATTCGGCCGCGCCTTTGGCGGCGGCGAGTTGCAGCTCGCGCAGCCGCCACCAGTAGTTGAGTGTCTTGTGGCCCTCAGTAGGGTTGAGCGGATTGGCGCGAGTGGTGGCGAGGGCGGCGGTGACGCCGCGCTCGAACATGGGCTCGGGATACTCGGTCGCTGGCTGTGCGACGATCAGAATGGTGGGGTCCGCAGGTCGGGGTGCCCCGCCCGCTTGGGCCGCGGAGAGCAGGGAGAGATCGCCCGCGGTAATCGTCAATCGGACGCGGGCCTGAGCAAGGCCGGAACGTCGAACGGTTTCCAACACCGCTTCGGCGAGCGCGGGAGCACGGAGTTGGTCGCTCAGGCCGAGCTCGCGGGCGGACTCGGCCAGTCGCGCCATGTGGTCATCCAGACGAAGGATCCAGGTTTCGATCTCCTCGCCGTGGGTTCGCGAGCCCTCGATGCCGCGGCGAAGCACACCGGCACGCATGGTCTCAAACAACCCTACGGCGTGCTGAAAGCCGGCATCAAAGGCAGCAACACGCGCCTCTGTCAGCGGGACCAACGGCCCGGCGGCACCAGGCGGGGCATCGCCGCCGTAGAACTTACCGTTGAGAAAGATCGAAGTGGGCATGGGATCGCATCGTACGGCGGGGACCACGAAGAACTCGGAGGGTCCGGAAACGTCAGCGCGGGGTGTGATTGCAGAATGCAAGCGATCGCCGATAACTCCGGGATAAAGCGGTGAAATGGGGCCGGATGCGCGGGTGGCGCGGGGAGCGCGGCCGGGGCATACCGCGGCCGCAGATTCGGCGGGGATCGACTGTGACGGTTGATGGAAAACTGGCCGATCCACGGAACGACGAACCGGCGCGCCGTCGCGCGATCGGGATGTCATACGCGCGGAGACCCGAACGTGGATAAAGCCAGCATCATCGGACTGATCATCGGGCTCGGCTGCCTGGGCTTCGTGTTCTTCGAGGTGAGCCACGGCAACCTCATGATGTTCTTCTCCATGGAAGGCGTCCTGATGGTGGGTGGTGGCTCGATCTCGGTGACGTTCATGGCGATGCCCATGGACAAGATGATGCAGGTGCCCAAGTACGTCAAGCGTTTCATGTTCAACAAGAGCAAGGGGCCGACCGAGACGGTGACCATCATCAGCGCGATGGCGGAGAAGGCCCGCCGCGACGGCATTCTGTCACTGGAGTCCGAGATCGGCAAAATCAACGACACGTTTCTGGCCAACGGACTGAAGATGGCCGTGGATGGGAGCGCGCCCGAGGCGATCGAGCAGACGCTGCGGATGGAGCTGGTCGCGATGGCCGAGCGGCACAAGTGCGGCAAGAAGTTCTTCGACCTCATCAAGCTCTACGGGCCGGGATACGGGCTGGTAGGAACGCTCGTGGGACAGGTCGGCATGTTCGGTCAGCTGGGCACCGGTTCGATCCAGGCACTGGGACACTCGCTGGCCGTGGCCGTAGTGGCGACCATGTACGGTGCCATTATCGCCAACGCCATCTGCGGACCCATCGGCGACAAGCTGGCGATCCGTTCCACTGAGGAACTCCAATCGCGCGAGATGATGCTCCAGGGCATTCTTTCGATCCAGGCGGGCGACAACCCGCGCTCGACGATGGACAAGATGATCGCATTCATCCCGCAGTTCCAGCGCGGGAAGTTGAAGCTGGCGGCGTAGACAGATACGGCACATGAGCACAGGGCCACATGGCACATGAAGGCGGAGAGCGGGACGAACTGAGTTGATGCGCCATGTGGCCATGTGCCACGTGCGATGTGGAGAGCACCATGTCTGATGAACACAAAGAAGAACACGGTGGCGGCGAAGGTGGCCATGGCGGCGGGGGCCACGGTGGTGGCGGGCATGGTGGCGGTGCTCACGGCGGTGGCGGCGGGAGCCACGAGGAGCACGAGGGTGCGCCGGAGTGGCTGATCTCGTTTGCCGACAACGTGGCGCTCATGATGGGCTTCTTCGTGATTCTGCTCGCGATGAACATGGACAAACCAGCCGCCGGCGGTGTTGGCGGCGAGGGCAAGTATCCCTCCAACGAGCCGACGGAAGCGATGAAGGACTTTGCCATCGAGATGCGGGCCGCGTTCAACTCGCCGGTGGATATCAACTCCAACAATCCTGCGGAGCAGCAGCTGGTGCAGCGGCTGAAAGATCGAAAGAACGAGGGCGGACAGACGCGCCAGAATGGCGTGGATGGAAAGAAGAACGCGGTGCAGGCCACGAAGCCGAGCGACTGGGTGAATGTCGTCGCGTTCGCGCACTTTCTGGACTTTGACGCGACGATGAACGACGAGGGAAAGACCGCGATGGCACAGGCCGCGCTGCAGTTGCGCGGGCAACGCTGGATCATCGAGGTGCGCGGCCACGCCTCCGCCTTGGAGGCCAAGGACAACAAGGAACGGGCCATGCGACTGGCGTATGACCGCGCGTATGCGGCGGCCGCGGAACTCGTTGAGAACGGCGTCAAGTGGGAGCAGATGCGAATCGTCGGTTGCGCGGACAATGAACGGGAGACGCCGCGTGCGGAGAACGCGGAAGGCCACAGAACCAACCAGCGCGTTCAGGTGGTGACGACACAGGAACCGATGCCCGGCGATCCATTCAACGGGCCAAGCTCGAGCGCGGGCGGGGGTGGATTGCCCTTGCCAGCAACACCGACAAAGGAATAAGTGCCGAGCGGCATGAGCCGCCGATGCATTTGAACGCACCCAAGCTATCCGGGCCGAAGCGGGCCGAACACGGTTCGGTGAACCGTAACGCCCAAGAACCGGCGCTGGCAAGCCCATTTCACAATAAGACCGGCGGCTGATGCCGCTTGGTTCTGATTAATCTCTTGCAGCGTTCCAGCCATAGGTTTGATACGTGCGCTGCACGCTGCCGTCTTCATACAGGTCAATCAGGGCATAGCCCTCCTGGCAGTCGTCGTGCTTGCCCTTCCACCATGCCCCGCTGACCGCGCCATCACAAAGATACTTCACGCCCTGATAGTTGATCTCGTCGATGTCGTGGATGTGGCCGCTGAGGCAGGTCTTGACGTTGCGGTGCTTCTCGAAGAGCTTCACGATTCGGGGCATGTCGCACATCATCTTTGCGGCGGGCACCTCGTGCTTTTCGACGATGGGCTTGGCCTGCTTGGTGATGGCGGTGACGGTGAGAATGGGAATGTGCGTGAGCACGAGCACCGGCATGGTGGCGGGGGTCTGCTTGAGAACCCCTTCGAGCCAGGAGAACTGCTCATCATCGAGTCTGCCGATGTAGCCGCCATCGGGTTTCGGGCCGGGGAAGACGCTGTCGAGGACGATGAATCGCCAACCGGCTTTGTCGAACGCGCGATATGGCTTTTCCAGACCAAGCACATCGAGCGCCCATCTTTTGCCCCACTTGGGCTCATCACCGGTCGCCTTGGCTTTGGACTTGTTCCAGCCCCAGATGTCGTGATTACCCAGACAGTGCTCAACAGGGAGCGAGCATGTGTCTTTGAGCGTCTTGCTCCAGAGGTTCCAGAGCGCGCCGGTACGTGTCGCGTCTTGCGCCAGAGAGTCCATGACGAGATCACCCCCGGTGAGTATCAGGGTGGGCTTGTCCGCGAGGGACTGCATGTGATGCAGGCACGCAGTGACGCCCTCGAATGCTCTCAGTTCGGGCTGGATGTGCATGTCCGTCATGTGGACGAGGCGGATCGCACGCTTTGCCGCGCCCATCGCCAGCGCAGTGGAATCCGGCTGAAGCGCGGCCGCGCTCGCGGAGCGCAGGAGCGAGCCAGTCCCGAGCATCATGCCCAGCGCGCCCGCGTACGCGCCGGCTTTGAGAACTTCACGACGATTCAGATCGCTTCTCATGGGTCGCTCCGGAGTCGATAGTGGAACATCAATGTACCACGAGTCTCGGTTGGACACGAACTTTACTCCGCGGGATTATTTTCCAGCGGGGCGGCCCCCCTTGCGTGGGTCGCTGGCCGCTTCCCATTGCCGCTCCCCCTGCACTGATGTTCGCTTGATGAGTTGCACGGCACAGTGGTCCTTTGCCTCAACGGTCTGGTGGTGGAGCTTCTGCATCCAGACGTGGACTTGGATGCCCTGCCAGCGACCGGGATAGTTTTCCTCAACTTCGAGCAGATTGGGCATCCACTGGTGGTGCATCCGCGGGCGGGCGACGGAGTCCCCAGCGGGAAGACCGAGCAGCAATGCGTTGAGCAAGGCCTGCGCGGTGCCGGTGATGATGCGTGGCCCGCCACTGGCGCCAGCGATGGCCTCAACATTGCCATCCTTGTCCAGCACGATCGTCGGCGTCATGCTGCTCAGCGGCCGCTTGCCTGCGGCGGGGAGATTGCGATCCGACTGGGTGAGGTGAAATGCGTTGGGCTCGCCGCGGCGCGTGGTGAAGTCGTCCATCTGGTCGTTAAGAATGAAACCGAACTTGGTCACGGGAAGCAGCGACCCGAACACCAAGTTGATGGTCTCGGTGCAAGCGACCGCACCGCCGCGGGAATCGACGACGCAGAGGTGGCTGGTGCCGCCGTCATCCGGCGGCGGTGTGGCCCGAGTGCCGTAGAACTCGGGGCTCTGTGTGGTCGTGCTCTTGATACGCGCGGCACGCTCATCCAGATACTTCTCGCTCAGCAGCCATTTGACGGGCACATCGACGAACGCAGGATCGGCCATCCACTCGGCGCGATCGGCAAAGGCGTGCTTGAAACCCTCAACCATGGCGTGCGTGTACGGAGCCCATTCCTTGCGCCGCACCATGCCCGCGGCATCCTGACGCTGCATGATGCCGAACATCTGCGCCAGCGCGACGCCGCCGGAAGATGGCGGTGGCATGGTGAGAAAGGATCGCCCAATGCACTCGAAACGGATAGGTTCGAGCTCGACGGGCTTGTATGACTTCAGGTCTTCGAGCGTGAGTGCGCCGCCGTCGGCGTTCGCGGCCTCACAGATAGCGCGGCCCAGTTCGCCCTCAGTAAGCGCTTTGATTCCGTCACGCGCGATGAGTTCCAGTGCCACGGCCTGCTCCGGGAGCACCACGCGATCACCCTCGCGCAGCTTTCCCGAACCCAGAAATCGTTCCCAGGTGAACGCAAAGCGAGTCTTGAACGCGGGATGCTTCTCGAACTGCTCGGACGTGCTCTTGGCGGCACCGGCATATGCGGCGTCGGCGGTGAAACCATCGCGAGCGATTCTGATCGCGGGCGCGAGGACGCGCTGGCGTTCCATGGTGCCGTGCTTTTCCAATGCGTAGAGCAGACCCGAGATGGTCGCGGGTGTTGCGACTGCCTTGCCGCCATGGCGTGAAGCGTCCTTCTCCCCTTCGCCCAGTTTCTCGTAGTAGTCCGGGCCGATCGCGGCGGGACACGTTTCGCGGTAGTTGATGGCAGTCGAGACCGCGGGCTTGCCATCACGGGCCGGAAGGGAGATGACCATGAAACCGCCGCCACCGATGCCGCAGGAGAAGGGGCGGACGACGCTGAGCGTGAAACTCGTGGCGACGGCGGCATCAACTGCATTGCCTCCCGCGGCGAGAATTTCCGCACCAGCAGCAGAGGCGAGCGGGTGATCCGCGGCGACGGCTTCCTGTTTGTACATAGCAGCATTCGGGGGGGAGAAAGCCGCTTGCGGCTGAGCGTGTGTGGGTTGACAAACAGCCAGCAATGCGATCGTGGCGACGGCGAGAAGGCGGAGGATCATGTCAAGATGTTATCGAGATCAACCTACCGCCACCGCAGGCGGGCGATCACCGGGCGATGGTCGGAGCCGAAGTCTTCGCCGACGTGGCATTCCTCGCATTCCACACGCGGCCCACAGAGTACGTGATCCAGTTGGATACCCGGTGCCCAGGCGAGGGCACCGACACGGGGCCATGTGGAGCCGCGCCACCAGCCGGAGGTTCGCTGGGCATCACGCATTCCCGCATCTGTGAAGGCCTGCAAGATTTCGGAACGGAGCGTGGCGTTGAAATCGCCAGCGAGCACATCGGGGCGATCCGCAGACGACGCATCCGACTGAGCCGCCGCGAGGGCGGCCGCGTTCACACGTTGCTCATTGAAATAGGTGCCATTGATGGGCGGCAGGAGATGGACATTGGTCAGGCGCATGACCCTGCCATCATGCTCGATGGCGATGGTGATCTGCGGCTCGCGGAATCCGCCGCGGAGGGGATATAGCACCGCAGGCGCAGCGAATAGCCGCCGCGAGAACACGGCCTGTCCGAAGGCGTCGTCGCGGGGAAGGTCGATGACATGCGGGAACGCGCTGATGAGAGCCGGCCGCAGCTTGGCGGCGTCGCCTGGTGTCCATTCCTGGAACACGAGGACGTCGTGAGCGACCTGCTCGATCTGCCGCAGCAGCGCGGCCGTGTCGCTCTGCCCGACCATCAGATTGATGGACATGAGCGTGAGCGATGGATGCGTCGATAAACCCTGTGAATGCGGCAGGATCGTCACAAGTTCCGGTCCTGCACCAAAGGCCAGCGCGAGAGCACCAAGAATGGCGAGCCAGCGGCGGCGTGCAAGGATTGCGACAAGCAACACGGGGATCATCGCGATGCCCGCGTGGTACGCGAAGGTCTGGCACATGAACGCGATGTGGTGGAATGAGAGGCGAGCCCCGGAGGC
>JBKJOD010000447.1:0-5425 GCA_046593245.1 Phycisphaerales bacterium | reverse complement strand
CTTCTGATTTGCCATTTGCGATTTGCGATTTGCCATTTTCCCCGCTCACTCCTTCAACCACTTCCGCATGTCCAGATCGTCCGGATTGATCCCATCGGGCCAGTCTTGGGTGGTCTGACTCTCCGAGCCGGAGGGTTGGTTCTTCTTGGTGAATTGGTTTTCCGAACCGGGTGCCGCGGCGGGAGCGGCGTCCGGCTGGGAAAGCCGGGCCACCCGGTCTGGGTCGATGCCGAACTCGCGCATCCATCGCTTGGCGGATTCGGCATCGAGGGTGGGACGCGGCGCGTCCATGGGTTTGCCGCCCAGCGAACTCGAGCGCGCGGCGTCATCGAGAATGGTGCGGACGAACTGTTCGCTGGTCATGCGGCGGGCCTTGGGGCCGAAGGGGCCGATGGCGGAGGCGAGCACGCCCTTGTCGCTGCTGACCACGGTGACTGATCCGGCGCGGCCTTTGCGTTCTTCCTCTATTACGAGCCGCGCAATGGCGGCGTCGGCATCCTTGCCGGGACCGGCGAATACCACTCGAATAGGGGAATCGGGATGTATGAAGGACTCGTCGATGCCGGTGCGGGTGCCAGTGCCATCGCAGACGAGGATGGTGCCGGACTGGAAGCGGCTGGCTTGGAGCAGCCGCACGAGGGCGGGGAGGGTCAGTCCGGCAAACCCGGGATCAACCCGGGGGGCGGCGTGGAGGACGTTGTAGGTGTCGACGATGAGCACGGGGGAGGGTAGGGAAGGGGGGAGGGATCGAGGGATCGAGGGATCGAGGGAGGAGGAGAGAAGGCGGGAGGCGCACGGGCAGGATGCCCGTGGTACGGGGAACTTGATTCTGGGGCTGAACCGTCCTTTACTTGCCTCCCCATCGGGCGGTGGTTTTTGGCTTTCGCCCGGGTAGATTTTCACCTCCCGTTTCCCTTCACGCACTCGAAAGCAGGTTCAGAGCATGTCCATCCGGATCAAGTCCCGCGGCGGCGAGTCCACCGACCAGATGATGCGTCGGTTCAAGAAGCTCTGCGAGAAAGAGGGCTTGGTGAAGGACATCAAGCGCAAGGAGTTCTTCGAGAAGCCCTCGGAGCGCAACCGGCGCGACATGCGGAAGGCGATCTCCAAGCGCATTCGCGAGGCCTTGCCCCCTTCCGTTCGCGAGAAGATGCGCGAGGAGAAGAAGAAGAAGTTCGGCGGCGGCCGCGGCGGGTTTGGTGGAGGTGGTGGCGGCGGCTACGGCGGCGGGGACAACTGAATCTGATCGCGGCGAATCCGCCGCGAAAAGCCCAAGCACGCCCGGGACTTGCCCGGGCGTTTGTGTTCCAACGGGCGATCTGACCGAAACAACATACACCCATACCGGGCTGGTGGTGATCTTGGGATCACCCCGGAAAGCGGAACGGAACGTCGGCGGGCGGGGTTGGTGCGTGGGGTTTTGATACCCTGCGTGCCACACAAAGCCCGACGGCGCGGCGGTTGAGCGATAGACACCTTCCTCGGAGGATTTGAACAGATGATGACCCGCAACTACTCCACCTTGATGGCCACGTGCGTCTTGAAGACGCTTCGGCTGGCGTTCCCGCTCATTGCGCTGGCCGCAGTGCTGTTGATGCCGTCGCTCACGCTCGCGGGCGAGGCGAATCTGGTGCTGCCGGACTTGAAGAACGAGACCGTGAAGGTCACGTTTCTGGGGCTGAGCGGGCACGACATCCTACTGTCTGGCCTTGCGGTCAGCGTGCTGGGCCTGATCTTCGGCGGCGTGATCTACATGGGGCTGAAGAACATGCCCGTGCACAAGTCGATGCTCGACATCTCCGAGCTGATCTACACCACGTGCAAGGCGTACTTGTTCCAGCAGGGCAAGTTTCTGATGCTGCTTTGGCTGTTCATCGCCGTTGTGGTCGGCATCTACTTCGGCAAACTCGCACCGACGGGCATGAAAAACGCGACGGGCAACGAGATTCACGGCTTTGATATGGGTCGTGTGGCACTGATCCTGCTGTTCTCTCTCATCGGCATCGCCGGCTCGTACGGAGTGGCGTGGTTTGGTATTCGCGTGAACACCTTTGCGAACAGCCGCGCGGCCTTTGCATCGCTGAAGGGCAAGCCGTTCCCCTGCTATGCGATTCCGCTGAAGGCGGGCATGTCGATTGGCATGGCGCTCATCAGCGTCGAGCTGCTGATGATGCTCATCATCCTCCTGTTCCTGCCGAGCGATCTGGCCGGACCGTGCTTCATCGGCTTTGCGATCGGCGAGTCGCTCGGCGCGGCGGTCCTCCGCATCGCGGGCGGCATCTTCACCAAGATCGCCGACATCGGCTCGGACCTGATGAAGATCGTCTTCAAGATCAAGGAAGACGATGCCCGCAACCCGGGCGTCATCGCCGACTGCGTGGGCGACAACGCGGGCGACTCGGTCGGCCCCTCCGCCGACGGCTTCGAGACCTATGGCGTCACGGGTGTGGCCCTGATCGTGTTTATCCTTCTGGCTGTCAATCCGGAGTCGGCCGGACCTTCCTATGCGAACATTCAGGTGCAGCTGCTGGTGTGGATGTTCATGATGCGCATCATCATGGTCGTCGCGTCTGCACTGGCATACTTTGTCAACGAGGCGTTGGCCAAGGCCCGGTACGCCGGGGCCGACAAGATGAACTTCGAGAAGCCGCTCACCTCGCTGGTGTTCATCACGTCGGGTATCTCGGTCGTGCTCACGTACGTCGCTTCGGCCGTGCTCATCCCGACCTTTACACTCTGGGGTGTGGAGTACAAGGACCTCTGGTGGCAGCTCTCGACGATCATCACCTGCGGCACCGTTGCCGGGGCGATTATCCCCGAGCTCGTGAAGGTGTTCACCTCCACCGAAAGCCGGCACGTCCGCGAGGTGGTCAAGTCCTCCGAGCAGGGCGGGTCCTCGCTGAACATTCTCTCGGGCTTGGTGGCGGGCAACTTCTCGGCGTACTGGATCGGCATCGCCATCATGATCCTGATGGGCGCGGCGTACTACGTCTCGGGCATGTTCCCGCTCAATCCGGCGACCGGCAAGTGCGCGCTGATGCTCGCCCCCGCGGTCTTTGCCTTCGGACTTGTCGCGTTCGGATTCCTGGGCATGGGCCCGGTGACGATCGCGGTGGACAGCTATGGCCCGGTGACGGACAACGCGCAGAGCGTGTACGAGCTGTCGCAGATCGAAGAAGTCCCGAACATCAAGAGCGAGGTCAAAGCCCAGTTCGGCTTCGAGCCGCAGTTTGAGAAGGGCAAGGCCTTCCTGGAAGAAAACGACGGTGCGGGCAACACCTTCAAGGCGACCGCCAAGCCCGTGCTCATCGGCACCGCCGTGGTGGGTGCGACGACGATGATCTTCTCGATCATCATGGAACTGACCGAGGGCCTGCACCACAACCTGGACAAGCTCTCGCTGATGCACCCGCCGTTCCTGCTGGGCCTGCTGGCCGGTGGCTCGATCATCTACTGGTTCACGGGCGCATCGACGCAGGCCGTGACGACCGGTGCGTATCGCGCCGTGGAGTTCATCAAGGCGAACATCAAGCTGGACGGCTCGACCAAGGCATCCGTGGAGGATTCCAAGAAGGTCGTGCAGATTTGCACGCAGTACGCACAGAAGGGCATGTTCAACATCTTCCTGGGCGTGTTCTTCGCGACCCTGGCGTTCGCGTTCTACGAGCCGTTCTTCTTTATCGGCTTCCTCGTTTCCACCGCGTTCTTCGGGCTGTTCCAGGCCATCTTCATGGCCAACGCGGGCGGCGCGTGGGACAACGCCAAGAAGATCGTCGAGACCGATCCGGAGTTCAAGAACTCCGGACGTGGCAAGGGCTCGGACCTGCACGCCGCGACGGTCGTGGGCGATACCGTGGGCGATCCGTTCAAGGACACCTCGTCGGTTGCGATGAACCCGGTGATCAAGTTCGCCACGCTGTTCGGCCTGCTGGCGGTGTCGCTGGCGGTCTCGATGAAGCGGGCACCGATCCTGGAAAAACTTGTCGGCGCGACGGGCGAGACAAAGGTGAAGTTGCTGGAAGAGCTGAACAACATGCCGCACACGTCGGTGACGATCGTGCTCTCAATCGCGTTCTTCGCGATCTCGATGTTCTTCGTGTGGCGCTCGTTCTACGGGATGCAGATCGACAACGAGCCGCACGCGCACAAGGGCTGAGAAGTTTCTATACGATGCAGTGTGAAGGCCCGCGAGTGATCGCGGGCCTTTTTCTTTGGCTGTATTGATGGTGAGTGTGGCGCGGTGCTGCGCATGCGGTCAGGTGCACGGGCTTGCGCCCGGGCCTCTGTTTGGTCAGTCCTCGAGTTCTGTGAACGCGCCCTTGGCGGCTTCCATGTCGAGGTACTTCTGGAACTCGGTCATCTTGTAGGAGACGAAGCAGAAGGCGTGGTGGATGGCGAGCCACTCGATGTCGGATTTGTCCTCGCCCATGTCCTTGCGGATGCGGTTCAGCTCGGCGAGGATGGTCTCGGCCTTGATGGTCTTCATGGAGTGAGATTAGGCGGGACGCGGGACGGATGCAGCCGGGGCGCGGCGGGCGATGGCGGACCAGACGAGCGCGGCGGCAAAGATCGCCGCCATGACGAGCACCACGCAAGGGCCGGGTTGCCAGTTCTGCTCGACGCTGAGGATGAGGCCGCCGATGAGGCCGAACAGGCCGCAGAGGAGGGAGAGGAGCGTGACGGGAATGAGTCGCTGGCTGAGGCGGAGGGCCGTCGCGCCGGGGAGGACCAGTAGCGCGGACGCGAGGACCACGCCGGCGGTTTTCATCGCGGTGACGACGACGAGAGCGAGGAGGATCATGAGGATGATGCGCATGCGGCGGGCGGGAACGCCGAAGGCGCGGGCGGCATCTTCATCGAAGGCCCAGAAGAGCAGCGGGCGGCGCATCAGGAAGACGGCGATCATCACGATCACCAGCACGGTTGCGGCGAGGATGACCTCCGCACGGCCCGCGCCCATGACGGAGCCGAACAGGATCGACTCCCACGAGCGGCTATCGGGGCGGTTGCCCAGGCGGATCGCCTGCGTGCGGGCCATGGCGACCAGCAGCGCGCCCGCGGCCATGGAGCCAACGAGGAAGAGGCCGATGGTGGTGTCTTCTGGTGTGCGTTTGCGATCCGCGAGCAGACCCATGCCCAGCGCGGCGACGATGCAGAAGATGGCGATGACGGCGAACTCCCCCACTCCTCCGATGGTGATCAGGCCGAACGCGGCGAGCATCGCGGCGACGCCGACACCGCCGAAGGCGGAGTGGCTGATGCCCTGGCCGATGAAGCCGAGGCGCTTCACGACGACGAGCGGGCTGAGCAGGCCGCACATGAGGACGGTGCAGAGGCCCGCGAGAGCGCCGGGGAGGTAGATCTCCCGCATCATCGGATCAGAGAGGAACCGAGCGATCTGCACGCGGGGGCTCCTTTGGTGATG
>JBKJOD010000435.1:0-10238 GCA_046593245.1 Phycisphaerales bacterium | reverse complement strand
AGTTGCCGCCGCTGGTGTGGGCGCGGGCGTATCTGTCGTGCTTCGAGTTCACGGGCACGCACACGATCCGCCAGGAGGGAGAGTTCGGAGTGTTGGAGATGGGGGCGCGGTTTCGCGCGGGACTGCCCGCGGGCGAGTATCCGCATCCGCTCTGGCATTCTCTTGAAGAGTGGAACTCGTACGCAGGGACGAACGTGATTGTGCTGGCGTTCTACCACGGGAGTTTCGTGGCGGCATATCGGAAGTCGGACGCGGCGGCGGCTGTGGTTGGACCGGAGTGGAATGGGGCGTGGGTGTGGAAGGATGCTGGCGGGGAGCAGCCGCGTGGGGGAAGCGTGGAGGTGTCGCTCTCAACGTCGAACCCGCACGCGGCGAGCGTGGACGCGGCGTATCGGAAGCTGGAACCGATGCTGACGGCGCAGAAGTGTTTTACGTGTCACACGCCCGACAATCCGGCGGGGGCGAGCGTACTGGTCTTGCTGCGCTCTCCGGCGGCCGCCATGGCGGCGAAGGATGCGCTGGCGGCGGTGCTGAGAGAGAACTCGATGCCGCCGGGCAATCCGGCGACGAATACGGCGGAGGGAATCGCCGATGAGCCGGCGCGGCAGGAGATGATCGCGGCGGCGGATGCATGGGGAAAGTTGGTACACGAAGCGCTGGAGTTTGAGAAAGCGCTGCGCAAACCGGCGGGTCACGGCGCGACCGGTGGTGATGGCGCGGCGGCACCGGCCAGCGCGGGAGGCAAGTGAATGCGAGCGTCTTTGATGTGTACACAGTGGGTGATGATTCTGGGAGTGATGGGCGCGGCCGCGCTTGGCATGGGGAGTGCGAGTGCGCAGCCCTCGGGGCCGAAGAAGCCGCTGGTGCTGGCGAAGTCCGTAGAGGAAGTGCTGGCGGAGAAGATCGCCAAGCAGCTCGTGGCGGCGAGCCCCGTCGCGCCGGCGAACGATGCGAAGGCGCGGGATGTGGCGGGGGAGAAACTCGCGGTGTGCGATGATCTGATGAGCGCGGCGGGCACGCGCATCCTGTGGGGTGGGTTTCATCCGGAGCAGGGGTACGACCCGGAGGGATATCGTCTCAACGACCGGGCGCACGACGACTGGTTCCAGCTCACCGAGCTGAACCCGATGGTGTGGGCGAAGCTGTATCTCTCCACGTTTATGTTCCCCGGACCGTACACGATCCACAAGGAGGGGAAGTTCACGGTGCTGGAGCTGGATGCGCAGTTCCGGTCGGAGATGGATGCGGGTGAATATCCGTACCCCTTCTGGCACTCGCCCAACAAGTGGACGGCGTATGTGAAAGTGGAAAAGGTGATGCTGGTATTCGAGCCGGGACGGCTGATCGCTGCGATGCGACGTTCGCCGGACCCGCTCTCGGTGAAGCAGGTGCGGAAGCCGTGGGACACCAAGTGGGTGTGGACGGATGAGAAGGGGGAGCCGCAGCCGCGGGTGGCGCTGTACAGCTATTTGTTCTCGAAGGACAATCCGCATGTGGCGGAACTGGAGAAGAGCTTTCGTGCGCTGGAGACAAACTTCCGATCCCAGAACTGCATGCTCTGCCATGAGCCGGACAACCGAAGCCGGATCAATGATCTGCTGCTGCTGAACTATCCGAATCAGGCGCTGATCATGCGCCGGTCACTGGTGGCGATTCTGGAGCAGAACCAGATGCCGCCGGGGAATGCGCAGGCGCACGAGCCACAGGGCGTGCAGGATGTGAAGGCGCTGAAGGAGATGACGCGGCTGGCAAAGGAGTTTGAGAACAAGGCGGATGAGGCGTTCGCGTTTGAGCAGGGGAAGCGGGCGGGGGGGAAGAAGTAGAGAGACTTAAGAATACACGCGACCCGCCGAGTGAGCGGGCCGCGTGCGTTTGAGAGTATCGATCGTGCCGGAGCGAGAGCGCGGCATGAATCCGCCGCCGGCACCATCGAGTGTGGTTGGATTTCGTGCTCAGTTGCAGCCGGCGAACCAGACGGTGAGATAGTCGAAAATGTCCTGCACAGCGAGGGCGCCGTTGTTGTTCGTATCAGCGGCGAGCGAACCGGCGAACCAGCTGTTGATGAATCCGAAGATATCCTGGACCGAGAGCGAACCGGAGGCATCGAAGTCGGCGACGCAGACGAGGCCGCCGTAGATGTTCACCGAGCGCGGGCCAACCGTGCCGTTGGTGGTGGGCTGGAGGTCGCCCGAGTTCAGTGTGGTGGCGAAGCGGTACTCGCCGTTGGTGGTCAGGTGGATGATGCGATTCTGCGAGGCGTTGCTGAGTGAGGCGATGACTCCGCCGCCGGGAGCAGTGAAGGAAAGGGTGCTGGTGGCACCGGCCGGGACCGTGGACATGGCGAAGTTGAGACGCAGGCGGAGCGGAGTTGCGGGGCTGGCACCGGAGACTGTGAAGCAGACCTGGGTGGAGTCGTTGGAAAAGGCGCGGACGTTGGTGCCAGCGCGGGTGACCTGGGCGGAGCAGACGTTGTCCATCACAAACCCGGTGGTGCGTGTGGAAGGGTTGGTGCCCAAGAAGCGCGAGTTGACGCTGATGGATGCGCTGGAGAGGTTGGCCCCGACGTTCTGGGTGACGTTCTGGTTGACGGCCGAATAGGTGCGGAAGATCTCGCTGGGGTCCACGTTGTAGCTGAACTCGGTGGGATCGGAGGAGTCGATCACGTCGGCGAAACACCGGCCCTGGCGGTTGTCGCAGGTCGCGCGCATCATCTGCGCCTGTGCCGAGCTGGCCAGAAGGGTGATGGCGATGGCGGGGAGGACGGTGCGGGAGAGGTTCAACATTGGGGGCTCCTTGAAAAGGTGGGGGGGAATCGGGGTTTGGAAATGTGCGAGGCATCGCGCCGGGTGCGTCGATACGATCGCAGGCCCAACAAGCACGATTGGTTGCCCCAGCGGAAGTGGAGGGGCGGGTTTGGCGGGCCGATGTTGACTCGCCCACGGAGATCAGTTCGAAATCCGGAGTGCGGGTGCGACATCGGGGCGCGGTTTTTTCTCGGACCCTTTGTCGAGCCGGCGGGCGCAGCATGGAAGACCGACGCGAACAGAACGACGCGGGCAGACCGGGCGATGCGGGCACGGGGAGCGACTATCGCCACGCGTCGGAGCTGTTGCCGCTGGTGTACGCGGAGCTGCGCCGATTGGCGGCGGCGCGGCTGGCGCGATATCCGGGGAACAACACGCTGCAACCCACGGCGCTGGTGCACGAGGCGTACGTGCAACTGGTGGCGGATGCGCCGGGGAAGGACCCGTTGTGGAACAGCCGCGGACACTTCTTTGGGGCCGTGGCGCTGGCGATGCGGAACATATTGGTGGATCAGCGGCGGCGGAAGATGTCGCTGAAGCGCGGCGGGGATCGCAAGCGCGATGGGCGCGACGCGGAAGGGCTGGCGGACCTGAGCGTGTTTGAGTTCATCGAGCCCAAGGAAGATCTGATCGCGCTGGATGAGGCACTCAAGAAACTGGAGCGCAAAGATGGACGCAAGGCGCAGATCGTGATGCTGCGGTATTTCGCTGGGCTCTCGATCCAGCAGACGGCGGAGGCGCTGGGTGTGGACTCGCGAACGGTGAACCGGGACTGGCAGTTTGTGAAGGCGTGGCTCCATCGCGAGATGGGTGGGGTGGATGTGGCTGAGGAGAGTGGCGCGGCGGAGGGGCGCGCGTGAGCGATGCAACCGCGAGCACGGGTGGGACGCGCGACGAGCGGATCGAGCGAGCGTTCGATGAGGCGATGCACGCGACGGAGTCGGAGCGCGCGGGCGTGCTGGATCGTGTGTGCGCCGGAGACGCGGACGTTCGCGCGGAAGTGGAATCGCTGCTGGCACACGCGCGGGAGACGCGGGATTTTCTGGAGTCGCCGCTGCTGCCGGGCGTGGCGGCGCTGCCCATGCCGCGGCCGGAGACGATCGGTTCATTCAAGATCATCGGCGTGCTGGGCGAGGGCGGGATGGGGTGTGTCTATGAGGCGCAGCAGGAGCGCCCGCAGCGACGGGTGGCGATCAAGGTGGTGCGCCCCGACGCGATGACGCCCAATGCGCTGCGCCGGTTTGATCGGGAGATCCAGACGCTTGGGCAACTGCGGCACCCGTGCATCGCGCAGTTGTATGAAGTCGGAGAGCGGGCCGGTGTCGGCGGAATGGGGGCGAGGTCGCTGCCCTATCTGGTCATGGAACTGGTGCGCGGCGTTTCGCTCACCACGTTCGTGCGAGCCGAGGAGCTCGATGTCCGCCAGCGCGTCGCGCTGCTGGCGGAGATCGCCGACGCCGTGCAATACGCCCACCAGCGCGGCGTGATCCATCGAGACCTGAAGCCGGAAAACATCCTGGTGGAGCGAGTGGAAGGGGCGGATGGACAGCGGAAGGCCGCGCCGAAGATTCTGGACTTCGGAATCGCGCGATTGATGGATGGTTCCGCCGATGCGTCGCAGACGGTGGCGGGGCATCCGATGGGAACGCTGGCCTATATGTCGCCGGAGCAGTTCGCGGCGGACCCGGCGGGGATCGACACGCGCTGCGATGTGTATGCGCTCGGGGTGATCGCGTATGAGGTGTTCGCGGGCGCGAGACCATTGGATGTGACGGGGATGAGCGTGCTGCAGGCGGCGAAGTTGATCGAGGCCACGGAGCCGGCGCGGCTGGGGACACTCCACAAGCGATTGCGAGGCGATCTTGAGCTGATCGTCGCGAAAGCGATGATGAAGGATCGTGAGCAGCGATACGCCACGGCGGCCGCGCTCGCGGAGGACCTGCGCAGGCATCTGCGCGACGAGCCGATCCTGGCGCGGCCGCCGAGCGCGGGGTATCAGATCGCAAAGTTTGCCAAACGCAATCGTGCACTGGTGGGCGTGGCGGGCGCGGGCGTGGGGGCCCTGATCGCCGGGCTGGTGACAAGCACGGTGTTGTATGTTGGCGAACAAAGAGCCAGGAAGCGAGCGGCAGATGCGGCCGCGCTGAGCGAGGGGGTGCGCGATTACATGATCAGCGGTCTGCTGTTGGCGGCGTCGCCGGAGAAGATGGGCTACGACGTGAAGATGATGGATGTGCTGACGATGGCGTCCAAGGGTCTGAACGAGCGGTTCAAGGACAATCCCGAGATCGAGGCGGCGGTGCGATTTGACCTGGGCACGGTGCTCGGGCAGCTTGGGAAGTACAAGGAGAGTGCGGAGGAGTTTCGGCTGGCGGCCGACCTGTTCGAGCGGACGGCGGGACCGGATGATGAGAAGACGATCAGGGCGATGACGTCGCGGTCCAACGCGCTCGGCGGGATGCACGAGAATGCCGCCGCGCTGGAAGTGGGTCAGGAGGCGCTGCGGCGAGCGCGGCGCGGCCTGCCGGTTGACAATCCGCGGTCGATCTCTTCGCGGAACAATGTGGGGGCGGCGCTGCAGTCGCTCGGACGCGTGGAGGAGGCGTCGGCCATTCTTCGCGAGGCGCTCTCGCTGGCGCAGCGCGACCCAGTGAAAAACGCCGTGGTGCTGAGCTCGGTGCTGACGCAACTGGCGGCGTGCGAGCGGCAGCTTGGGCGCAAAGAGGCCGCGCTGGAGCTGGCGCTGCAGAACGTGGAGCATGTGAAGCGGACGCAGGTGACCGAGAGCGAGATGGGCGTTGTGACAAGGAACAACGCGGTGAACGCGCTCTTCGAGAACGGGAAGTTCACTGAAGCGGCGGAGATGGCCGTTGATCTCGTCACCACAGCGGAAAGGGTGTTCGCGCCGGGGCATGTGAATCGCGGATATGTGTACACCACCACGGCCAACGCGCTGCAGCGTGCGGGCCGGTTTGAGGAGGCGGAGCGATACGCGCTGCAAGGACAGGAGACGGTGACGAAGTCGATCGGCGAGGCGAGCTGGCCGGCGGAGCAGTCCATCGATGTGGTGCGTCGGGTGTACGCCGCGTGGCCGGGGCATCAGGAGCAGCTGCGCACCTGGTGCCTGCGGGCGCTTCGTGCTCGCATGATGCGGGCGCACGCGGCCGAGCTGGACACCACGCTGAAGTTGATTCAGG
Organism: Phycisphaerales bacterium; assembly: GCA_046593245.1. Classification (GTDB taxonomy): domain Bacteria; phylum Planctomycetota; class Phycisphaerae; order Phycisphaerales; family UBA1924; genus UBA4658. The sequence goes on along the minus strand of JBKJOD010000435.1, from coordinate 4,237 downwards.
AACTGACCGTGCAGTGCCTGCGGGCGAAGGTGGACCTGACGAGCCACGGCGCGCTCCAGGACATGCTCTGGAACGAGCGCGACACCCTCGCTCCCCCGGGGCACAGCCGCCGCGCGGCGTACTTTGGCAACTACGCGCTCATGTGCGACGCCATCGAGGGCTGCGGCCATGCACGGGAGTCGCTCGAACTGGCCGAAGACGCCCTCAAGGACGCGAAGGAAGACCGCGATGTCGCTGCGGACCTGATCGCAGTGGGGCATGTTCGGCTGGGGAAGTGAGGTTGCCGGCGCATTCTGCGAGGTAGGTTGTCGAGGACGGAAAGAGCGAGGAGTCGAGCGGGCGTTGAGCGTTGCCGTCCATGTCAGAGCGCGGGTTATCGCTCCCAGGCGTCGCGGCATCTGAGGATCAGCCAGCGGCTGTACGACAAGCTCGGCGAGTACGACGGGTTGTGTACGAGGTGCCGTGAGCAGACAGGGTACTTCAATGTGCATGTTCGCACGACGTGCGGGCTCCTGCAACCGATTCTTACGAACGCGGATTGATTCGCTGAGGGGTTTCGGACAGAGAATCCCTATACTTGCGCATCCGAATGAGGTGCGTGTGTCTCCCGGTATTCAGGCAACCGTCTCGGCAAGGGCCATGGAGTGATGTGTCATGGTCCATCCACGCCGCGCGATACTTCTCCTCCTGCTCGCATGCCTGCTGCTCTTCGGAACTTCCGCCGGTGCGCAGTGTGTGACCACGCTTGACCGCACCGGTGTGGTGAACGGCGCGGCTCCTCCGTGGAACGTCCGTATGGTCTATGACACTGCCGGGCAGCGGTGCCTCGCGATTGACACTTCCACCCCGACCCGCACCTTTGCCTGCGACGGGGTGAACTGGACAACACTCGCGCAGACCGGGCAGATTCCCCCAAGCCCACGCTACGGCGGTGCGTGGGTCTACGACAGCACACGGCACGTTGGTCTTCTCTTCAGCGGCTCGCTCAACTGCGGCGGATGCACACCCAGCAACACGCTCTTTGCGTTCAGCGGCTCGAACTGGCAGCAGCTCTCCTGGACCGGGGCGACCCCGCCGCAGTCTTATGGTGCGTATGGCGCGTTCGATCCGCGCCGCGGCCGCGCGATCTTCATCGTCTGGGCGGGCACCGCGGCTGATCTGTGGGATACGTGGGAATGGACTGGCAGCGGATGGGAGAGAGGGCCGCGCTTCGGCCCGGTGTCCATCGACTCCTTCGCGTTTGACACCGTGCGCAACGTGGGGTTTCTAACGGGTTCCAGCGCATCCAACGGTGTTGTGTATCCCGAGGCCGTCTGGGAATACACGCCCGGCGCCACCGCCGCGCTGGGCTCGTGGCGTCATGTGACGATCACCGGCACGCCATACGAGGCAAGCATCACCGCTGGCTTGGTCTTTGATCCGTATCGCGGGCGCATGATGCGATGCTTCGGTCGCGGGTCCCTCAACAGCTCGTACACCAGCCAGATCGCGGTCTGGGACGTGGCGGCCTCAACCTGGATTCGCGTGAACTTCGCCGAGAGTTTGCCGGAATCCGTGCCCCGCGGCGCATCCGGACTCGCCTTTGATCTCGCCAGGGACGTGCTGGTCATCTACGGTGGCGGACGCATCCTTCCCAACACCGGCCAGTTCCAGTCATATCAGGATACCTGGGAGCAGAAGCGTTTCAGTCCCGGGATCGCAGCGCAGCCAACCAGCGCCACCGTGGACGGCGGGCAGACGGCCATTTTCGCCGCTACTCCTGTCGGCGCGGACCTCTCCTTGCAATGGCTGCGAGATGGCGTCGCGGTTCCCGGCGCCACTGGCCCCATCATCGCCGTGCAGAACGCCTCGCAGGCCACTGCGGGCTTGTATGTGCTCCGGGCCACCAACACCTGCGGCCAGATCGACTCGCTTCCCGCCCGACTCACCGTGCGTCCGCCGGTGAACGACATCTTTCTCAATCCCACTTCTGTGTTTTCCGCGACCATTTCCGGCGCGACCTCCGGCGCCACACCAGATGGCACCGCGCCCTGCGGCAACTCCAACGCATCCCCCGACGTCTGGTACAAGTACACCGCGCCCTACGATGGGTCGCTCTCGATGGATACCTGCGGCTCGGACTTCGACACCGTGCTCTCGCTCCATTCCTGCTGCTCCGGCACGCCTGCGGCCTATGCGTGCAGCGACGACAACCCGCCTGCGGGGTGCGACGCCCGCGCCTCTTCGCTCACTACCGCCGTCACGCAGGGCCAGCAGTTTCTCGTGCGGGTCTCCGGGTACCAAGGCGCGTCGGGCCACTTCGCGCTCAACACGCGGCTGGTTCCTTTCAACAACGCATGTGCCTCCGCCACTCCGGTCTTCGCCGGCACATACTCTGGCACGACGGTTGGTGCCACGGCGGATGGCACGGCTTCCTGTGTTGCACCATCCACCACGCCGGACATCTGGTACCGCTTCCGCAGCGACTGCTCCGGCACGCTGACGCTTGACACCGCCGGGTCTTCCTTTGACACCATTCTCAGCGTCCGCTCCGGCTGCCCCGGCGCGGAGCTCGCGTGCAATGACGATGTCCAGCCCGGCACGCTGTATTCGTATCTCACAGTGACGGTGCAGCCGGGCGCGGATTATTACATCCGGGTTTCCGGATACGCAGGCGCCACGGGTGCGGTCGTGCTGCACGTGAACCCGCCGCACGTTCCCGGCGACACCTGTGACGAGGCGGTGCCAATCGGCCTTGGTCTGCGCACCTTCGCCACTCGCTGCGCCAGCACCAGCTCGCTGGCGCTCCCCCCATGGTGCGTGCAGGCGGCCAGCGGCGTTCCTTTTTACGACCGCTGGTTTCGCTATCTTGCCGGCGCACCGGGCACGGTCGAGGTCCGCGTCTGCAACACCAGCTTCCAGCCGGTGCTCGCCGTGTACGGAGCGCTCTGCCCCACCTCGCCCTATGACGCGATCACCTGCTCGGCCGGCACCGATCTCTGCGGCAGCAACCCGCTGGCATCCGTGCCCACTGGGATCGGGAGCGAGCTGTTGATCCGCGTGGGCGGCTACTACGGTCTGGGTGCGGGACTTGCGGGTTCCGGGGAGCTCGAGGTCACGCTTGTTCCCTTTGAGACCGGTGCGTGCTGTTTGTCCGCCGGTTGCGTCGTCACATCACAATACGAGTGTACCGGAACCTTTCTCGGCGCAGGGGCCGTGTGCGCCACCCCTCCCTGCGCGTCGCTGCTGGGAGCGTGCTGCACCGGGACGAGTTGCGCCGTGCTCAGCACAACAGCGTGCTCGGCGGGAGGGGGCGTTTTCGGAGGTTCCAGCACCACCTGCGGCCTCTCCCCTCAGAACCCCGTCACCTGCTGCCCCGCCAACTTCGACGGCATCGGCGGCTTGGCCGTCACCGATATCTTCGCCTTTCTGAACGCCTGGTTCGCCGCTGAACCGCGAGCCGACTTCAACCGCACCGATGGCCTTGGCGTTTCCGACATCTTCGCGTTCCTCAACGCTTGGTTCGCGGGCTGCTGACTTCGGATCGGAATCGAAACGGAGCTTCGCTCCGAAACCGGCTGGTCCGTTTGCCCTCGCTAGAATCGGCTCCTGATCTTCCCCGCACCCGTCGAGGCCGCCGAATCCATGCCGTACACGCCCAAGTTCAGCAAGCCGATCCTGACCGCACGCATCCCGACCTTGCCGTTTGGCGATCCGAAACAGCGGCACATCGTGTCGTATGACGAGTATGTGAAGACGGGCGGATACGCCGCGCTGCGCAAGGCGCTGACGATGACGCCCGAGCAAGTGACCGAGGAGGTCAAGAAATCCGGCCTGCGCGGGCGCGGCGGGGCTGGTTTTCCAACGGGCCTGAAATGGACGTTTCTTCCCAAGCCCGGTCCGGATGGCAACGGGGGCCAGCGGTATCTGGCGATCAACGCGGATGAGAGCGAGCCCGGCACATTCAAGGACCGTCTGCTCTGCGACTTTGATCCGCATCTGGTGCTCGAAGGTATTGCGATCTGCTGCTACGCGTGCCGCTTGCAGACGGCGTTCTTCTACATCCGCGGCGAGTACCACCACCAGGCCAAGGTGATGGAGAACGCAATCAAGGAGGCGTACGAGCATGGCGTGTTCGGTGGCTCCGGGCTGTTGAGCGGTGCAAAGACGGGCAACACCTTCAACGACGGCAAGTGGAAGGTGGATTGCCACGTCCACCGCGGCGCGGGCGCGTATATTTGTGGCGAGGAGACCGCGC
>JBKJOD010000354.1:0-3200 GCA_046593245.1 Phycisphaerales bacterium | reverse complement strand
ATGCTCCGCCCCCTCCGGCGGCAACCCCCGCACCACCGCGATCAGCTTCGGCGCCACGGGAATGAGCAGCCCGAACCCGAGCACATCCAGCAGCAATGTGAAGAACACGAAACTCAGTGCGGGCTTTGAGCGATGCATGGCGGTCAGGGTAGCACGCGACGACTCCGCTCCCCTGCACTCCGCTCTCTGCACTATTTTTCCACATACACATGCGGCACAAACCTGCTCGTATTCCGCGTAATCACACTCGCATCTTCGCGCACGCCCACCCCGCACATCGCATCCCCCACGATCCACCCGCCCACCGTCGGCGTGTTGCCGTCGAACGTCCGTAGCGGCGCAAACCGCTGATAAATCAGCTCCCCGTCATATGGCCCATCCGTCTCCTCCATCGTCGAGCCATCGCGCACCACGCGAATGTTGCACCCCTCGCGCGACCGCATCGGCTTCACGACATGGTCCCCACTCAGCGGCCGCGTCGATGCCTCCAGCAGGTTCGCATGCCCCGGGAACATCTCCCACAGCACCGGCAGAATGCCCTTGCTGCTCAGCACACTCTTCCACGCCGGCTCGATCCATGTCGTGCCGCCGCGCGCGACATTCGCCGCAAACGGCTCATCCATCATCCACTCCCACGGGTACAGCTTGAAAATCGTCGAGATCATTTTTTCTTGCTCATCCACAAACGCCCCCCGTTGCTCGTTCCAACCGATGTCCTCCACCGCAATCGGAATCGTCTCGATCGGATTCACTTCATTCCCCGCCTGCATCGCGCAATCCCGCAGGTAGTTGATCGTCATCCAGTCCTCATCCATGTCGTACATGCACGAGAAGTGGATCGGCCCAGTGCGCGTGGACGCGATCTGCCCCCACCGCCGCACAAGTTCCTCGTGCAGCGTGTTGAACTGGTCCAGTTCCGGATGCACATCCTTCATCCAGTACCACTGCACCACCGCCGCCTCCACCAGGGAGGTCGGGGTGTCCGCGTTGAACTCGAGCATCTTCGCTGGCCCGCTTCCGTCATACGCCAGATCAAACCGCCCATACAGCGACGGCTCCCGCTTCCGCCACGACTCGGCCACCATCGCATGATGCACCCCAGGAATGCCGACCCGCGAGAGTTCTCCGCGATCAATCAGATGCGCCACCGCCTCCAGGCACATCTCCCACAGCGCGCACGTCGCCTCTTCCAGCGCAACCGCATCCCGCTCATCCAGCTCGTAGCACGCGCTCTCATCCCAATACGTCTTCCCATCCACCGTGTGATACGTCAGCCCCTGCGATTCCACGATCTTCTGCCAGTTCTTCCGCACCGCCGACACATGCCTCTTCATCGAACCGCACCAACCTCCTCGCACCATCCCTGCCCCGATTCGCCCTCCCCTCGAGGCCTTGATGCCTCATCCCTCGATCACTTCTTTCCCTCAACTTCCCCCGCCCCCATGCCCACTCCCGCCAAACCCGCCGCGCGATGTGCCGCCAGAGTACCCGTTGCTCGATGGCGAACTCCCGCCTCCGAACGAGTGATACCCGCCGTAATAGCCACCACCGCCACCGGAGCCACCGCCGCCGGTGCTGCTCCCCTGTTGCCGCTCATCATCCATCGCGTTGTACAAGCTCACCGCGCCCGCGGTCAGCACCACCGCAGCAACACTTCCGACCACGATCAGCGGCACGGCATTGCTCGAACGCCGCATCGTTTCCCGCGCCGTCCGCACAACGCCCTGCACTCCGCCCGACTCATATCCGCCACGCGAAACCATGATGAACCTCCCGATTCATCATTCGGAGATCACCCATCACGGTTCCGACTGCCCTTTCCACCCCGCTACTGCCACCCGGTCGGTGTCCGTCACCCCCGATTCAAGTCCCCATCTTCGCGCACTTCTCCTCGCCGCCTCCATATGCAGTACCCCCGCGGCCACGCGGGCGGCCACCGAGGCCGCATCCTTATCCCTCAATCAACCTCTTCGTCGCCTCCGCGCGATACGCAAAGATCGTGTCCAATTGCGGCCGCACAAACCACCCATGCACCGCCCACCCCATCAGCATCGCATACCGCACCCGATCGCGCACCCGCGTCTGCTCGCTTCCATCCTCGCCGCGCACCCGCTCAAACGTGTGCTCATGGATCCACTGCCGATACGGCCCGCGCCGCTGCTCATCCACAAACCGCGCCCGTCCATTCACCGGCGGCTCCCACGCCGTGATCTCCGTCCTCCACCCAAACCCGATCCCATGCAGCTTCAGCGCGTACTCAATCATCGCCCCCGCCCGCATCTGGATCGGCCGCGCCGTCAACACCCGAAACTTGAGCCACGGCGGCGTGATCGCCTCCAGATTCCCCGCATCCCCAAAGAACTCGAACACGCGTTCGATCGGCACCCGCAGTGTCTGATCCGTCTCCAGCACATATTCCCGCATTTCGCCCTCATTCCATACACCCGGAACCCGTCTATCCTTCGTCGTTCGCTCGGGGCGCGATTCAGATCGTCCTAGTGCCTGATGCCCAGTGCCTAGCACCTTCTTCCTCGCTGAGATGCACCCGTAGAACCTGATCCGGTTCGCACCGGCGTAGGGAAGCGATGTTCTTGGCTGGTGGCACGGCTCTTGAGAGCCGTGCTCCCCAACTCATCAAATCCCGCCGCCGCCCGCGAACTCACACCGAGGAGTCCCCGCATGTTCAGCAACGGCGCCCACATCGCTTCCCCCCTCTCCCGATTCCGCCCGCCCATGCACGGCGCGCAGAATCCAGGCAACACCCCGGGCGTCACCACGCCCGGCTCCTTCGCGCTCGCCCCCGACATCGGCGGCCCCCTTATGTTCGCTTCGCCCGACACCCCCAACATGCCCGCGCCCAGCACCAAGACCGCGTGGGACTTTCTCCCCACCGGATGGTCCGTCCGCACCATGCCCGAGGGCACGAAGCTCGACACCTACTCCGCCGCGGCCTGCGTCATCGGCGATCACCCCAGCGTCACCTTCCAAAACGCCCGCGGCCAGATCCTCGAAGTCCGCTACCCGCGCAACTTCTCTCCCATCACCCAGCTCGAATCCGCCCGCCTCGGCATCATCACCCCCGAGATGACCCGCGTCGCCGCCCGCGAGCGGATTCGAGCTGGGTGATGGGGGAGAAGTTGCGCGGGTAGCGGACTTCGAGGATCTGGCCGCGGGCGGTGGCGAAGGTGACGCTGGGGTGA
>JBKJOD010000099.1:0-3527 GCA_046593245.1 Phycisphaerales bacterium | reverse complement strand
GTGCTGCTTGCCACGCGCGAGAGCGTCAAGAAGGTGAACACCGCCAACGCCGGCATCGCCCTCTTCCGCGGCCGCCACGCCGCGACCACCGTCAGCACCACCATGGAGTTTGCCAGCCGCGCCGGCATCCACGTCTTCGCCACCGGCGGTATCGGCGGCGTCCACAAAGGCGCGGCGACATCCTTCGACATCTCCTCCGATCTCGCCGCACTCACCAGGTTCCCCATCGCCGTTGTTGCCAGCGGCGTCAAGAGCATCCTCGATGTCGCCGCGACACGCGAGATGCTCGAAACCCTGGGCATCCCCGTCATCGGCTACCGCACCGACGCGTTCCCCGCGTTCTATTTCCGTAGCATGGGCTTACCAGCCCATGTCGCGGGCGCTTCGCCCGCGAGTGCCACCAGCGGCACAAGCATCTCCCCTTCCTGTCCTAATCCTGCTCCTAATCCTAATCCTAATCGTCTTTCTTCCCCGCCTTTCCTTGCCGTCGACTACAACTTCACCGACATCGCCGAGCTCGCCCGCTTCGTCCGCTTCGAGCTCGCCCGCACCGGTCGCGGCATCCTCATCTGCAATCCGATTCCTATTGAGCACGAACTGAAGCGCGCCGATTGGAATCGATGGCTCGCCGCCGCCGAGCAGCGCATCGCCGCAAGCCCCGCCGCATCCTCCGGCCGCGATGCCACCCCCGCCCTGCTCGCTGCGCTCCATGACATCTCCGGCGGCGCAACCCTCAAAGCCAACATCGAACTCGTCTGCTCCAACGCCGCCCTCGCCGCGCAACTCGCCACTGCCATGCAACACCGCTAGAACAACATGGGTGCCGTGGTCGAGCCGCGCTGGGCTCGGCCACGCATGTTGCAACTGCACTCCAGGACATCCACATGCTCTACGACATCACCCCACCCATCACCCTCCGCACGCAAGTCTGGCCCGGCGACACGCCTATCTCGCGCGAAGTCCTCTGCGACATGGCCAAGGGCGACAACATCACCCTTTCTGCGCTCCGCAGCACCGTTCACCTCGGCGCCCACGCCGACGGCCCCAATCACTACTCGCACCCCGCCCCCGGCGTTGGCGAGCGCCCACTCGCCCACTACCTCGGCCCCTGCACGCTCATTGATGCAAAGGTTGAACGCTCCCATCGCGTCACTCTCGCCCACTTGGTTCTAAACGACTCCCTCGGCACTCGGCACTCGGCACTCCGCACTCCCTCCGCCATTCTCTTCCCCCACCCCCGCGTCCTCATCCGCACCAGCACCTTCCCCGACTTCGAGCACTGGAACTCCGACTTCGCCGCCCTCGACCCCTCGCTCATCGAGCATCTCGCCGCCGCGCACGTCACCACCGTCGGCATCGACACTCCCAGCGTGGACCTCCAGGATTCCAAGAACCTCCCCGCCCACCACGCCATCGCCCGCCACGACATCTCCATCCTCGAAGGCCTCGCCCTCGCGAATGTCCCCGCCGGCGACTACGAACTCATCGCGCTCCCCCTCAGACTCATCGGCTTTGATGCCAGCCCCATCCGCGCCGTCCTCCGCACGTTATGAACACGCACGAGTGGCACGAGTGACATGATTGACATGGGTGGCACTGGCGGCTTGCCCGCCAGTGATGCGCGATTGGCGTGCACGGTCTCGCCAATGACATGTTCGCCACCCCGCACCCCGCCGTCCATCCGTCCTCTCGGTGAGGCCACAGGCGTCCATTCTTTTCCTGTGCCATTTTTCAAGGATCGCGAAATACGGTACGAACTCGCAAGGGGTTGTCCAACGAGCAGCGCCACGAGATCACGCCGAGAATGAAGCCGATCCCTTATCGCGCTCCCCCCATCTCCAACCCCCGCAACCCATCAATACTCACTCCGTTCTTCTGCCTTTGATACGCCCGGATCTCCTCCGCCGTCTTCCGCTCCGCCCACGCCGTGAGTTGCTCTCGATCTCCCACATACGAATACAGCGGCACCCCGAACCCGCATGAATCGCTGATCCGCTCCACCTCCAGCACGATGATCGACCGCACCTTCGCAGTTGTCGCGATCAGCCCAAACGCCGCGAGCAGATCGTCATACCCCGCCGCGCCCTGCTCCACCACGCGCCCCGTTCCATACAGCCGCACGATGTTCGGCTTCCCCTCAAACGCGCAGAACATGATCGTCAGCCGACCGTTCTCGCGCACATGTGCGATCGTCTCCACGCCGCTTCCGTTGTGATCCAAATACCCCACCCGCCGCGGCCCCAGCACCCGAAACGTGTCCAGCCCCTTGGGCGACACATTCACATGCCCCGCGCTCCCGGCTGGCGCGCTGGCGACAAAGAACATCTTCTGCCGCTCGATGAACGCCCGCAACGGTCCATCAATCTCCGGATGGTTCTTCCCCACGCGCTCACCTCGTCACGCCAAAAACCTTCATCAGCACCGCCATCACCAGCAGTACCGCCTCGCTGGCCGCAAATCCGTAGGTGACTTTCTGCACACCCGGCACCATCAGCAGCGTCGGTATCCGCCACGCGACAAGCCCACCATAAAAGACCAGCGCAAACAGCAGCCCCGCCTGCCGCATCTCCGGGCGCAGGGCCGCGAGCAGGAAGAACATCGCGATCCCAAACTCCATCCCGCCATACACCGTGATGTACTCGCTCTTGCCCGAGCCAGATCGGAACAGCAGCCCGAGCGTGCTCGCCGTCTTCTCCGGCATCAACGTACACCACACGGCAAACAGCACGTACAACGCGGCATTCACATAGAGATACGTTCGCAGCATCTCTGACAATAGCACCCGTCGCTACCGCCACAGCAGCATCGCGCCCGCCATCGCCGCCATCCCCAGATCCTCTATCAGAGTCACCGTCGTCATCGGCAGGTTCAGCACCGTCCCCAGACACGCGCACCGGATCGCCTGCTTCCGCCGCAGTGCCAGCAGCACCCCGGCCGCGCCCACGCCCATCAGCACCAGCGTCACCCAGTTCGCCACATCCGGTCGCCACCGGACCAGGTACATCACGCCCAGCCCCAACTCAACAAACGGATACACCCACGCCCACGGTCCCCACGCCTTTGCGACCACGTCATACATGCGATACGCGCCCACAAACCCGCGCAGGTCCAGCATCTTGAAGAACGAGAACACGATGAAGAACCCCGCCATGAAGTCGTTCATCATCAGGTGGACCGACCCGGTCCCACGCGCCCACGTCGCCAGAGCCGTCACGCCCGCGATGTATCCCACAATCAAAATCAGCGGCCGCAGACTCGGCGGTGCCTCCTCGGTCCCCACGCTTGCCTGGGCAATTTCCGGAACAACTTCATACGCTCCGGCTCCCCGCACTGCCGCTGCCAGATCGGCATCGCTCACGCCGGGGTCACTCTCCACCCGGGCCTCCGGCGGCTGCAAAGTGACCCGCACCTCGCGTACCCCCGCCACGCCCCGCAGCGCGGCCGTCAACCGGCCAACACACATCTGGCAGTGCATCCCGCGGATCGAAATCGTTCGTTCAGTCATGGTCGCCCTCGTTGTAAGAAAC
>JBKJOD010000071.1:0-5045 GCA_046593245.1 Phycisphaerales bacterium | reverse complement strand
ACTCGAACTCACGACCTCTTCCATGCCATGGAAGCGCTCTACCAATTGAGCTACGCCCCCGGTGGGGTCCACTTGGTCGCGTCCAAAACGCGGGTGCAATGGTAGATCGGCCCGCCGATGGGTCAAATCGAGCCCTCCTGCCCGGCTTCAGCTGGGATTTTTCGGTGTCGATCACCCCTCACCGCCGCAGAACCGTATCCACCCGCGCCACCACATCCCCCACCTCGATCCGCTCGATCCTGCATCGCTCCGGGTGGTCATCCGCCAGCATCTCCGGCGGCAGCGTCGGGTCCGCCACCATCTCCACATTCGCCGCGCCGCCCACCGGCAGCGTCGTCCAGCGCGGATCGGTCGGGCCGAAGAGTGTCACCACCGGGGTTCCCATCGCCGCCGCGATGTGCCGCGGCCCGGTGTCGTTGGTCAGCATCACGCTCGCCCCGCGCACGATCGGCTTGAGCGCACCGATCGTGATCCCAAGCTTCGGCAACCCCACCACCATCTCTTGCGCCGCGCCCAGCCGCATCGTCTCCGCGATCACGGCATCCGCCACATCCTGCTCGGTCGGACCTCCGTTCACCAGCACACGCAATCCATGCGCCTTCACGAGCTGCGCGGCCACCGCCGCAAACCGCTCTACCGGCCATCTCTTCACCGGGTTGTTCGCGCCGGGATTGAGCACCGCGTACCGCTCGCCATCGCGCACACCCGCTCGCCTGAGTATCTCCGCGGCCGCACGCTCCTGCTCGGGCGTCGCGCCGAGTTCCAAACGGATCGCGCCCGCGCGGCCGGGCAACACCGGCGCAATTTCCTCCCCCAGTACCGCCCGCGCCGCAGCCAGGTAATACTCCACCGCGCTCACGCAGCCAAACCCGCCCACGCCAACTCCCGCAAGCGCACCGGTGCGTTCCGGCCGCAGACGATCCGTGAGCAGCAGCCCGCGCATGTCGCGGTCATACCCGATGCGTCGCGGGATAAACGCCAGCCGTGTGATGAGCGCGGTTGAAAACGAGTTGGTGAGCAGCACCGCCGTGTCATAGCGCCGCGGCCGCAACTTGTTCGCCACCAGCTTCGGCCCCATCACCCCCCGCGCACGATCCACATGCATCTCATCCAGCAAGGGTGGGTCCGTGCCCGCGAGCAACTCATCCAGTCCGGGTCGCATCAGCCCACCAATGAACGACCCCGGCAGATTCGCTCGCAAGAGCCGCAGCGCGGGCGTTGCCATGACGGCGTCGCCGAGCCAACTCGGCAACACCACCAAGAGCCGGAGCGGCCTGCGCGGCGGTCGTACTTCCGAAGATGCATCCGGGACAGTATCTGACACGGGCGATTGTTGCCCGGACACCGCGACCAAGCAGAGCAACGCGTCCCGATTCTCTCAGGATGCCTCGCCGATGAGTATTCTCGCCGCTTCTCTCGCATGTCCGACTGCCACTGCATTCCCCGCAAGCAGCGAAGTCACGATCGCCCCCTCCACCAGAATCAGCAGTTGCCCCGCGACCTTGTCCGGACGCTCCAGTTCCGCCGTGGCCGCGAGTTGTTCCAAATACGCCCGCAGCGACTCCTTGTGCTCGCGGCAGACCGCCCGAGCGGGATGCTTGGGATCACAGAGTTCCGCCGCCGTGTTGATAAACGCACAGCCCCGGAAGTCCTTTGATCCGCACCACTCTGAGAGCGCATCAAACACGGCCAGCAGTCGCCGCCGCGCCGGGCCCCCGCGGCTCTCCACAGCGGAATGCAGCCATGCCATCCATGCGTCGTGCCGCGCTCGCAAATACGCCACAATCAGCGCATCCTTGGAATCAAAGTTGTTGTAGAGCGACATCTTCGCCACGCCGGAGCGGTCAATGATCTCGTCGATCCCGACCGCGTGTACGCCGCGCGCGTAGAACAACTTGGCGGCGGTGGCGAGGATGCGATCCCGCGCCGGGGAAGCGCGACGACGCCTCGTGTTGTTGGCTGGTGGTTTCCTCGAAGCATACTTAGTCATTTCGTGAACCTCCCTCCACCGTGCGACTCTCAATCACGCCCGCGCATCCGCGCGGCGGATGCTCATCACGGAGACTCCGCCGCGCCGAACATGCCGAGCACCGATCAGACCGCAACCGCCACGCGCGGCGTCACTTTCGGGAAATCAATTTCCACCCCCGCCGCCTTGTTGAAGAAGTTCGTGAACAGGTTCAGCGCCACGTTCGCGATGATCTCCGCGATCTCGCCGTCGTTGAATCCCGCGCCACGCAACGCGGCAATGTCGGAGTCGTTCGCGTTGCCCTGCCGGATCACCAGATTCTGCGAAAACTTCAGAGCGGCTGTGGAGCGGGCATCCTCGGAGGTGCCCTCCCGTGCCGCGGCCAGTTCAGCGGGATTGAGCCCCACCAGCTTGCCGATGGCGGTGTGTGCCGAGAGGCAGTACGAGCAGCTTGTGGTCTCGGCCACAACAATCGCAATCTGTTCGCGAAGCTTGGCGGAGAGCTTGCCATGCCCGAGCGAGCCGGAAAAGCCGAGATACGCCTCGAGCACCGGCGCACTATTCGCCATGACTTTGGTCATGTTGGGAATGAGCCCCAGCTTGGCCTTCACTGCGGCAAGCAGTTCGGCGGGCTTGCCAGTGGCGGACGCGGGATCGATGGCGGGCAGACGTGACATGGGCGTTTCTCCTGTGCGGTGGGCCGAAGTGCGCCGCGAAGCAACATGCCCCGCAGGCCACCAACGAAACCCGCCTGACACCAGTTGGATGTAGACAGACCTGTCTAGGTTACACGTTTCCAAGATTTTCGAATATCCCGCCCTCGTCACGCTTCATCATCGGCCCAAGATGATCCCGGACGCTCGGAGCATGTTCGGTGCCCGCATACCGACCCGCGTGCACGGCTCGTCACCGAGGAGAATCGTCCACTCCACCGCAATCCCCGCCGCAATCGCCGCCTGAATATCCCGCTCCGCATCCCCGATCATCCAGCTCTTCGCAAGATCAATCCCCAGTTCCCGCGCCGCCGCCCGCAGCATCCCAGGCAGCGGCTTGCGCATCGGGTGCTCCACGTTCCACGGCGACACCGTTCCCTTCGGGTGGTACGGGCAGTAGTACACGCCATCAATCTCCACCCCCGCCTCCGCGCGAACCACCTCGCACATCCTTCTATTCGTCGCCTCCACTTGCGCGATCGTGCATTCACCACGCGCCACCGCGCCCTGATTCGTCACCACCACCAGCGCGTATCCCGCCCCCTTCATCGCGCGGCACGCTTCCGCCGCGCCCGGAATCAGCCGCACCAGCGCGGGGTCATACAGCGACCCCGGATGCGCCGTGTTCGCGGTGATCGCGCGGTTCACAATCAGTGTGTCATCTCGATCAAGAAAAACGGCGGGGCGCATCGCGTCAACGCTAGGGATTGCCGCGTCCGCCGGTGGGGCGCAAAGCGAACCGGGGACCATTTCTGGTCCCCGGCGCGGGAGAATGATGTGATTCAGGCCTCTGCATTCTTCGTTTCATCAGTCGGCATCCACAGCCCGCCCTCGCTTCCGCACTCTGCTCGACATTCCACCGCGCCGCCATCGCACAACCCAAGGCCCACGACAACTCATGCGCCGCCAGCCCGACGCGCGGCCAGCCGAATCCCCTGTTTTTCGCCTTTTCCCACTGCCCCACACCCTCTCCCACTCCCCTACCATCCTCTCCTCCCCATTTCACGTTAGCTGAACACATGCCAGACCCGACTCCCAAGCCATCCTTCATCGCCCCCCAGCCGCCTGTGCCGCGCAAGCACATCCGGAACTTCTCCATCATCGCGCACATCGACCACGGCAAGTCCACGCTCGCCGACCGCCTCCTCCAGGCCACCAACGCCGTTTCCCCACGCGAGGCCCGCGAGCAGCTCCTGGATTCCATGGACCTCGAGCGCGAGCGCGGCATCACCATCAAGGCCTCCGCCGTCACCGTCTGGCACCGCCACAAGCTCGGCGCAAAGACCGACGATCTCGCGAACGACTACGAAGAGACCATCGACGACTCCGGCGAGCACAAAAGCAAAAAGGGTTCCGGCGAAGACTTGGAGGGGCACGGCGACCTCTTCATGCTCAACTTCATCGACACCCCCGGCCACGTGGACTTCAACTACGAAGTCTCCCGCGCTCTCAAGGCCTGCGAGGGCGCCATCCTCGTCGTCGATGCCACCCAGGGCGTCCAGGCCCAGACTGTCGTGAACGCCTATCTCGCCATCAACGAGAATCTCACGATCGTCCCCGTCATCAATAAGATCGATCTCCCCTCCGCCATGCCCGACGACAAGGCCATGGAAGTCGAGCAGATCGTCGGCCTCCCCGCCGAGGATTGCATCTACGTCTCCGCTAAAACCGGCGTCGGCATCCCCGAACTCCTCGCCGCCATCTGCGAAAAATTCCCCCCGCCGCGCGAGCCCGTCACCAACCACCTCCGTGCCCTCATCTTCGACGCCAAATACGACGACTATCGGGGCGTCATCGTCTACGTCCGCGTCATGGACGGCGTCCTTAAAGTCGGCGACAAGATCCGCATGATGGGCATCGGCCGCACCTTCCAAGTCTCCGAGCTTGGCAAGAACACGCCCAAGCCCCAGCGCGTGCAGTCGCTCACCGCCGGCGAGTCCGGCTTTGTCGTCGCCGCCATCCGCTCGCTGAAGGATGTCCGCGTCGGCGACACGGTCACGCTGGAAATCAATCCCGCGCCCGAGGCCCTCGTCGGCTACAAGCCCCCGGTGCAGATGGTCTTCTGCGACTTCTACCCCGCCACCGCGGACCCAGACGACGACGGCGAGGGCGGCGCGACCAAGAACGACTTCGAGTCCCTCCGCGTCGGCATGGAGAAGCTCTCTCTCAACGACTCCTCCTTCACCTTCGCGCCCGTCCACTCCGAAGCCCTCGGCTTCGGCTTCCGCTGCGGCTTCCTCGGCCTCCTGCACATGGACATCATCCAGGAACGCCTCGAGCGCGAGGGCGGCGTCGAAGTCGTCCAGACCGCGCCCACCGTCTCCTACCGCGTCCTCGTGCGCGGCACGCTCGACCAGCTCATG
>JBKJOD010000264.1:0-7592 GCA_046593245.1 Phycisphaerales bacterium | reverse complement strand
GCGCTGGCGGAGCAGCCGCTGGCGAAGATGTATCCGAATGTGATCAAGGCGCGGGACGGGCTGGGGCTGGTGTCGTATCTGGTGCTGCCGCTGGACGCGGATCAGAACGGCAAGGCGTCCAAGCCATTGCCGATGGTGCTGCTCGTGCACGGCGGGCCGTGGGCGCGCGACAACTGGGGCTACAACGCGACGGCGCAGTGGCTGGCGAATCGTGGATACGCGGTGCTGATGGTGAACTTCCGCGGCTCGACGGGCGTGGGCAAGAAACACCTGAACGCGGCAAACCTGGAGTGGGCGGGCAAGATGCACGACGATCTGCTTGATGCCGTGAAGTGGGCCGTGGATGAGAAGATCGCGGATGCGAAGAAGGTCGCGATCATGGGCGGCTCGTACGGCGGATATGCGACGCTGGTGGGCGTGACGTTCACACCAGAGGTGTTCGCGTGTGGCGTGGACATCGTCGGGCCATCCAATCTGAACACGCTGCTGAGCACGATTCCGGCGTATTGGGAGCCGGAGATTGATCTGATGACCAAGCGCGTCGGGGATTTTCGGACCGAGGCGGGGAAGAAGTTCCTGGATGAGCGGTCGCCGCTGTCGCGGGTGGACAAGATCGCGCGGCCGCTGCTGATCGGACAGGGCGCCAACGACCCACGCGTGAAGCAGGCGGAGGCGGACCAGATCGTGCAGGCGATGACGGCAAAGAAGATCCCGGTGACGTATGTGCTGTATCCGGATGAGGGCCACGGCTTTGCGCGACCGGCAAACCGCATCAGCTTCAACGCGGTGACGGAGCAGTTCCTCGCCAAGCACCTGGGTGGACGGGCCGAGCCGATCGGCGATGCATTCAAGGGCGCGACGATCCAGGTGCCGACGGGCGCGAGCGATGTGCCGGGCGTGGCAGAGGCGCTGGCCTCCATGCCGAGCAAGGGCGATGCATCCAAGGGCGAGACGAAACAGTAACGAGAAGAGAACAAGTGACAATTGAACAGGCCCCGGGCACACGCTCGGGGCCTTTTTTCATGCGGGTTTCTAGGAGGGCGCAACGGCATGCCGCGCGGCGGTTCACATGCGACGCATATCGGTTTCCTGCAGCGGAGGGTTGCGCTAGCATCGCCGGATGATTCCTTCCGACTCAGCAAAAACTACACCACCCGGCGCAGCGCGGGCCGGGGACGTGCGCACACTATCGATCGGGGATGTCCGGCGCGTGGCGCAGCTGGCGCGGCTTGACCTTTCGGATGAGCAGGTTGTTCAGTATCAGGTGCAGCTATCCGCGGTGCTCGGGCACATGGACCAGTTGCGGGCGATCGATGTGGCGGGCGTGGAGCCGATGAGCCATCCCGGTGGCGGGGTGAATCGGCTGGAGGAGGATCGGGCGCGGACGCCGTCGGATGCGCTGCCGGTTGAGGCACTGCTGCGGATCGCCCCGGCGACGATGGACAACTTTGTGCAGGTGCCCAAGGTGATTGGGGAGGGAGGCGGGGCGTGAGTTGTGGGGATTGCTCCCCTGCTCATCACCTGTGCATTCGATGAATCCGCTCATTCAACTTCGAGATGATATCGCCACGCGACGGCGCTCGGCGGAGGACGCGACGCGCGAGGCGATCGCTTCGGCGGAGCGGCTGAATCCGGCACTGAACGCGTTCATCTCCATCCTGGGCGACGAGGCGATGGCGCAGGCGAAGCGAGTGGATGCGCGGCTGGCGGCGGGAGAGAGCGTTGGGCCGCTGGCGGGGGTGCCGATCGCGCTGAAAGACAATATCTGTTTGTCGTGGGGACGCACGACGTGCGCCAGCCGCATTCTGGAGAACTACGAATCTCCGTACACGGCCACGGCGGCACAGAAGCTCATCGATGCGGGCGCGATCATCATCGGCAAGACGAATCTGGACGAGTTCGCGATGGGCTCGACCACGGAACGGTCCATCTTCGGGCCGACGCGCCATCCCCACGATCATGCTCGCATTGTGGGCGGATCATCCGGCGGATCGGCGTGCGCCGTGGCGGCGGGCATTGTGCATGGGGCGCTCGGTTCGGACACGGGCGGCTCGATCCGGCAACCAGCGGGAATGACGGGAATCGTGGGGTTCAAGCCGTCATACGGAATGGTGTCGCGGTATGGGCTGGTGGCGTATGCATCGTCGCTGGATCAGATCGGACCGTTTGCGCGGAGCGTGGCCGATGCCGCGCTGCTGGCGTCGGTGATTGGGGGGCATGATCCGCGGGACACGACATCGCTCACCGAAGCGGCGGATTCGATGGCTGGATTGGAATCGCCGGTGGAGGATTTGGTGATCGGCGTACCGACGCAGGCGCGATCGGGGGCGAATCACCCGTCGGTGGCGGCCGCGCTGGAGCGGGCGGCGGGTGCGTTTGCCGCGATGGGCGCGACGATGGTGGATGTGGACCTGCCGCTGACGGCGGCGGGAATGGCGGCGTATTACATCATCGCGCCCGCGGAGGCCTCCTCGAACCTCGCGCGGTTTGATGGCGTGCGATACGGTCGCCGAGCCCAGCTCAAGGCGGGTGAAGATCTGAGGGATCTGTACTGCCGCTCGCGCGCCGAGGGCTTTGGCGCCGAGGTGCAGCGCCGCATCATGCTGGGGACGCACGTGCTCTCAAGTGGGTACTACGACGCGTATTACGCGACGGCGCAGAAGGTGCGGGCGCTCATCACGCGCGACTTTGATCGGGCGTTCAAGGGGGATGGAAGTGCTCGCGGCTGCCACGCGCTGCTCATGCCCAGCTCCCCCACTCCTGCGTGGCCGATTGGGGAGAAGACGGCTGATCCGCTGGCGGAGTATCTTGAGGATGTGTACACGGTGGGCGCGAACCTGGCCGGGTTGCCGGGGATCACCATTCCGGGCGGGGTCGCGAAGGGTGCGGGGACACGCGGGGTCGATCTGCCGGTCGGTGTGCAACTGCTCGGCCCGGCGCCGCAGGATGTTCGGCTGCTGCGCATCGCGCGGATGCTGGAGCGTTCGCTGGGTTCGTGATTTGAGAATGGCCGCCAAGAGGGGACGAGTCACTCGCCCTTGATGCGATCCAAGATCGGCGCATCGGGGCGCTGGTTCACTTCGTACATCACCAGCCCGGACCAGAGTTTGCGATGAATCTGCACGCCGGATGAGGCGTCCACGTGCATGCGCCGATCGTCGGCGAGTGGGCCAACGACCACGATCGAGGGTTTGCCATCCACGCGGCACATCAGCACGGATGCGCTCGCATCGAGCAGGCCGGAGGTGTACGTCCAGCCCACAAGTTCCAGCCCTGGCGCGGGCGTCACCGCGAACGGAACACCGAACTTGTCTTTGGTGAACTTTCTGAATACCGCATCAGACTCGCAGACCCAGGAGGGTTGCAGGCCACCCTTCACGAGTTCGCTATACGTGACATTGGCGGCGATGTCAGAGGGATCGGGGCCGAGCATGGCGCGCCATGGCTGCGCGAGCGCGGCCCAGATTCCGAGTGTGACAAGTGCGAGCACCGCTGCGAGGCGCATCCAGTTGGGGATCGGGTGGGCGGCGCGAGAGATGGGAATGGGCGCGGCGGATTGAGGTGTTGGGCGTGGAGGGGTGACGGCCACAGGAGCGATCTCGGGTGGAGCCATCAGCACGCCAAGACGCGCGTCGATACGGCGCTGGAGTTCGAGCTCGCTTGCGAGGGAAGGATCGGAGGCGAGGCGACTCTCGAACGCGATGCGCTCCGCGGCGGACATGGTGCCGTCCAGGTATGCGTCGATTAGCGTTGCGTGCTCTGCCAATGAAGCGTTGTTCGGAGTGCTCATCGATGCACCTCCTTGATCGCGGCGGTCTGACGCAGGACGCTCCTCAGCGTGGCGCGGGCGCGATGCACGTGGCTAGCCGCGGTGCCCTCGGGCACATCCAGCGCCAGGGCGATTTCCTTGTATGGCATGCCCAATACCACGCGCATCAGCAGACATCCTCTCGCGGTTTCATCAAGCGTGTCCAGTGCTCGGAGCAGATCATCGTCAAATGGATCGGTTCCGGGGAGGACTTGGCCCCGGCTGGTGAGAGCGCCGGATTCCGACGCTGCGCCGCCGCGCCCGCTGATGGCCCGTCCGGTGTCGAGTTGCTCGGTATCCGCAGAACCTGTGCGCCGGCGGTGGCGTTTGCGGCCTTCGTTGAGCGCGATGTTCCGCACGATCTGCATCATCCACGCCACAAAGGAGGTGTCCGGATCAAAGGTGTGCAAGCGCTCCAGCCCGACGACGGCGGCCTGCTGAACGACATCCTGCGCCAAGGTCCGATCACTCAGCACGCCCACGGCGACACACCAGAGGGCCTTCCAGTTGGACTGATACAGGCGCGCGAAGTCTTCCGGACATAGTCGTCCGGAGGGCGCACCTCCATCAGCCCCCATCGAGAGCCCTTCCGGGCCAGCTGGATCGGACATCACATCAATGTATGTCGGATGGGTGGGCCCCCTTTGCAGGATTGCCAAGTGCCCGTCTCAACAGGAGGAGATCAAACCCCGACCTTCGGGGTGGTTGGCTCGTGGTCATTCAGGGCGACGCGGCGCAGAAGCCCGGCGCGGCGGGCCATCATGCCCAGTTGCACGCGACTGGAGTTGCCGGTCTTTTCGGTGAGCGCGGCACGATGCGACTCGACGGTCTTCACGGCACGATGCAGTTTGGCCGCGATCTCGGCGTTGCTCATGCCCTCGCCGATCAGGGCCATCACCTTGAGTTCACTTGCCGTGAGACCGGTGAGCGGGCCGAAGTCCACATGCTTGAACTCGATCACGCGGGCCGAGGTATCGCCGAAGTCTTCAGGGAGTGCGCTCTCTAGCGAGCAGACGATCAGAGCGCCTGGATTGGCCGAATCGGCGGCATTGGCTACCGAGCGGATTGTCCAGCGCATCGCCCAGCCGCTCCAGAGTTCGCGTGCTTGAAGGGTCTCGCCGGAGGCGATGACGTGCCGGGCGAGTTCGGCGCGCTCCGCGGCGGCCGCCTGCGGCAAGAGATCGGCGAGACGTGTGTTGGTGGCTTCGCGCGCGCTGCGCCGGCCGTAAAGACGGGCGGCGACTGCGTTGATGAAGAGCACACGCCCCTGGGAGTCAAGGATCAGCACGCCAGCGCCGCTATCGGTGGCAACGTGAGACCAATCAACGGAAAATAATTGCGATTGTCCCAAAGCTGCAGTCCTTGAAGCTTCGATGACGCCTCGATCTGCTCCAGATGGACAGCCGAGAACGCATACACCTAGATGTTCGACCGGGCCGACGCGGGAAAAACCCGAGTCTTCAAGCTCGATCACTGGAAAAGCGTTGGTTCACCCTCACCCCGTGTCAAGTTCTACGCCCGCGTCCGCCATATGTTCGGCAATCGTCGGAAACCCGCCCAAAGTCACGCGGATCAATACGCTACCTGTATGTCCGAACTCATGCCAACCCCGGCCGCCCCAGAAAGAATCCACCCGAGCATTCTGCGGCAACTGTTTTCCACACGAGGGGAGCTGGTGTGCAGTGGGCTTGCGGGAGTGTTGCTGCTGGTCGGACTGGTGAGTGCCCTGATGTGGGACGGGCCGACCGGAGAGGTCGTGGCGCGATACTGCTACTGGGGCGCGCTGGGGGTGGGGCTGATCCATGCGTCGGCTGCGGCGTGGGAGTCGTTGCGGGAGCTTCGATTCGATATTGATGCACTGATGGTCGCGGGGGCCATTCTGGCCGCGGGCATGGGCGCGCCTGGGGAGGGCGGGCTGCTGCTGTTTCTATTTGTACTCTCCGGCGCGTTGGAAGATCTGGCGATGCAGCGCACGACGCGCGCGGTGGAAGCGTTGCACGCGCTGATGCCGAGCAAGGCGCTGCGCCGAAATCAGGCAGGCGGAGCATGGGAGCAGGTGGACCCGCAGGTGCTTGTGGCGGGCGATGCGATCAAGATTCTGCCCGGAGAGTCCATCCCGGCGGATGCGAAGCTGACGCTTGGACAATCTTCCATTGATCAGGCAACGCTCACTGGTGAGAGTGTGCCGCGGGCGGTTGGCCCAGGAGATGATGTGTTTGCGGGGACGATCAATGTTGGCGATCCCATCGAACTGGTGGTTACGCGGCCGGCGAAGGAATCGAGCATCCAGCGGATTCTGAATCTGGTGCTGGAGGCGCAGCAGCAGCGTGAACCGGTGCAGCGGCTGATTGATCGGGTGAGCCAGCCGTACGCGATTGGCGTGTTTGGGGCATCTCTGCTGGTGTTTGCGATCTGGTTCTGGATGTTGCACGAGCCCGCGCAGGGCGCGCTGCGAACCGCCATTACGCTGCTCATTGTGTGTTCTCCGTGCGCGGTGATCATCGCGACGCCCACGGCGACACTTGCAGGCATCGCGCGCGGAGCGCGTGCTGGCGTGCTGTTCAAGGGCGGGCAGGCGATCGAGCGGCTCGCCCGGCTGCGCGCTGTTTGCTTCGACAAAACAGGCACTCTGACGGTCGGGCGGATGCGCGTGCATCAACTGCATCCGATTGGGTGGTCCGACGAGCAGGCGCTGCTCGCGGTGGCGGCCGGGCTGGAACAGGACTCCACGCACCCGATTGCACTGGCGATTCGGGATGCCGCCTCGGCGCGCGATATTGCTCCGGCAACAACCATCGAACCCCGGGCGACGCCAGGGCGTGGCGTTTCCGCAACGATCGCGGGCAAGCCCGCCAAGCTTGGGACGCTGGTGTTTGTGGAAGAGATCATCCCGGTCTGTCTTCGTGCTCGGGTGCGCGAGGTGCTGCACTCGGTGCAGGAGCGCGGACGAATCGGTACAGTGGTGGCGCACGACGAGCAGGCGGGGGTGGTGATTCTCTCGGACACAGTGCGTCCCGGTGCGGACACGCTGGTGAGCGAGCTGCACGCCCTGGGCGTGCGCCCCGTGGTGATGCTCACGGGAGACAACACTGCGACGGCGCGGGCTGTGGCGGAGTCGCTCTCGCTTGATGAGTTTCGCGCGGAACTGCTGCCGCAGGACAAGGTGGCCGCGGTCGCGGAGATCAAGGCGTTGGCCCGAGCGGCGAACCCGAAGGCGGGTGTCGGAGTGATCGGCGATGGTGTGAATGATGCGCCCGCGCTGGCGGCGGCCGATGTCTCCATCGCAATCGGGTCGGTCGGTGGCGGCGGGTCCGACGCGGCGTTGGAGTCGGCCGACATCGTGCTGCTGACCGATGACCTTTCGGTGGTCCCGTGGGCCGTTGCGCTCGCGCGGCGGACCCGGCGCACAATCTTGTTCAACCTCAGCTTTGCTCTGCTGGCGATTGCGATCATGGCGGCAATCACGCTGATTGGGTCGCGGGTCGGGCACCCTCTCCCACTCTGGATGGGCGTTCTGGGGCACGAAGGTGGTACCCTGCTTGTGGTGGCTAACTCATTGCTCGTACTCATGTTCCCATCGGAGAAACGGACGCCCGCGACTCTCCATGAAATCCCTGAGACGTCGGGATTGTCTGCCGCGGCGACCCGTTGAACGCCCCACACCCAAGGCGCAACCTGAGAACACGGTGCATCAAAGATGAAAGTCGTGTAAACTTCTTGCACTCGTGGGGCGGGTACCTGTCCGGGCGGAATCCGGACCACGCAAAGGGCCCCATGTTTTCTC
>JBKJOD010000465.1:0-4138 GCA_046593245.1 Phycisphaerales bacterium | reverse complement strand
ATCTCGGTATGATTGAACAATCAATCAACTATTGATTGAACGATCAACTTACTACCGATTTACCCGCCTGTCAACCCCTAATCCCGCGAATTGCTCATTTCGCGGCGTGGGTGCGATAGCTCGCGGGAGATCAAGCACTTACGCCGCACCCCGCACCTGCGATACGAAATCCGATGGAAGACATTCCCTACCATCTAGGCCCGGCCCCGGGATTCTCGGGCGACGGGCCGCGGCGTGCGGGCTTTTCCTGAGCGGCGGTGCAAGCCCTTGGGGGGGCCTTGATCCGGAGGCCTCGAAGGTGTGGAAATGGCTTGTCGGTCTTGGGCTGGTCCTGATTCTCGCCTGCGGCGGGGGCGGGTACTACGCAATCTTCGTCAACAAAGAACTCCGAAAGCAAATGGAAGTGTTCTGGCCGCAGAACAAGCCAGCCGAGGTGCGCTTTGAGACAGCGGGCAAGGGTGAACTCTCGCGGACCATCTCCGCCCCCGGACAGATCGAGCCGCGGACGAACGTGAAGATCAGCGCGCAGGTCTCGGCGCGGATCATCGCGCTGCCATTTCGCGAGAACGAGCCGGTGAAGAAGGGTGATGTATTGGTTCGTCTGGATGCCCGCGACCTTCAGGCGCTGCTGGACTCAGCCCGCGCCGGGCTCAAGGGTGAACAGGCGCGGCTGGAAGGAGCACAGGCGACCCTGCAACGCGCCGAGCAGGACCGCGATCGCGTGCGCGTGCTCGTGAAGTCCGGCGACTTTGCCAAGAGCCAGCTGGAGCAGGCCGAGAGCGAGTATCTGCGGGCCGCGAGTTCGCTGCGGGCCACCGAGCACGCCATCGAGCAGGCCCGCGCCCAGATCGTGCGCGCCGAGAAGGACCTGGAGAACACCACGATCGTCAGCCCGATCGACGGCACCATCACGCGGCTGGATGCGGAAGTGGGCGAGCTGGTGGTCGTGGGCACACTCAACAGCGCCGGCTCGGTCATCATGGAACTGGCCGACCTCTCCAACATGATCCTGAAGGCCCGCGTGGATGAGAGCAACGTGGTGCCGGTGAAGGACAACCAGATCGCCAAGGTGTTCATCAACGCCTACGGCGAGCGCGAGTTCAAGGGAACCGTGGAGCGCGTCGAGCTGCAGCGACGACTCGACCGCGACAACACCGGATACTTCGAGGTCTGGATTCCCGTTGCCCTGGAAAAGGGCGAGACGCTGCGCTCGGGGCTGACGGCCAACACCGACATTCTGGTGGAAACACTCCGCGATGTGCTGGTCGTCCCCAGTCAGGCGGTGGTGGATCGCAAGACCGAAGAGCTCCCCAAAGCCGTGACCGACAACAACGCCAACGTCATCAAGGCCAACACCTTCACGCGGGTGATCTATCGCGTGGAGGAGGTGCCCGGAAAACTCACGACCGATGGGAAGCAGATCAGCAAGGTGGTCGCAACCCCGGTGCAGATCGGCTCCAGCGATCTGACGCGCACGGTGGTGCTGGCGGGTCTCAAAGAAGGCGACCGGATCGTGGCTGGGCCGTTCAAAGTCCTGCAAACGCTGCGGCACGATCAGGAAGTGATCCAGGAGAGCGGCATGATTGAGCAGGAGACAAGCGTCAAGAAGGAAGTCAAGGGCATGGGTCGGCGTTGAAGATGCACGGGCAGCGTGATGCACGGGTGAAAGACACGGGCTGGGAAGCCCATGCTGCGGAAAACCACACGGGCAAGATGCCCGTGGCACTGAAGAAAGACACGGGCGGCACGCCCCGGCACGGACCATGAGCATTCGGCTGAAGGGAATCGAGAAGATCTACCGCGTGGGCGTCGAGCGCGTCCACGCGCTCCGCGGCGTGGATCTCACGATCCAGCGCGGCGAGTTCGTCGCCATCATGGGCTCCTCCGGCTCCGGCAAGTCCACACTCATGAACATCCTCGGCTGCCTGGACCGGCCCACCAAGGGGGAGTACATCCTCTCCGACAAGTCGGTGGCCCGCATGTCCGCCACGGCGCTCTCCACCGTGCGCAACGAGGAGATCGGGTTTGTCTTTCAGTCATTCGAGCTCATGGCGCGTTCGACCGCGCTGCAGAATGTCACGCTCCCGCTGATTTACTCGGTCCGCCACTGGTGGGGCGCGAAGGCGAGGGCCAGGAAAGCCCTGGAGCGCGTCGGCCTTGCGGATCGCATGAAGCACAAGCCCAACCAGCTCTCCGGAGGGCAGCGCCAGCGCGTCGCCATCGCCCGCGCGCTGGTGACCGAGCCGAGCATCCTGCTTGCGGATGAGCCGACCGGCAATCTGGACAGCCGCACCAGCGAGGAGATCATCGCGCTGTTCAAGAAGCTGCACGACGACGGCCAGACCATCATCATCGTGACCCACGAGGAGGACATCGCCGGCCACGCCGATCGCATCGTGCGGCTCAAAGACGGCCGCATCGTCTCCGACTTTCCGAAAAACGACGACCCGATCCACCGCGAGTTTCTCAGCCGCATGGCAGTGGCCGCGGCGGAAATGGCGGGCATTCCCACCAGCGTTCCCGCGAGCACGCCCGGCCCGGCGAATGTGGCGGCGGGGGTCCGCGCATGATCATCATCCGCCTGCTGGCACAAACCGTGTTGCTCGCGCTGGGCCAGATGTGGGCCAACAAGCTCCGCGCGCTGCTGGCGATGCTGATGATCGTCATCGGCGTGGGCGCACTGGTGCTCATCACCGGCAGTTCCGAGGGCTTCAAGAGCAACATCCTCAAGGAGTTCTCCTCCGTCGGCGCCAACAAGGTCTGGGTCTTTCCACGCTTCCCGCGCGAAGCGCGAAACCGGTTCTCCTGGCGGCAGGTGCGCCTGATGGCCCCGCAGGTGGATGGCCTGCTAGCCAACTGCCCCTCGCTGGAACGTCTCACACCCGTGCTCGAGTTCAGCACCGATGCGCAGTATGGCGACCAGCGCAAGCCGCAGGTGAAGGTGCAAGGGATTCGCCCGATCTGGCACGAGATCGAGCAGCGCTTCGTCACCGCGGGTCGTCCGTTTTCCAATATTGATCTGGAAGCGGTGCGAAACGTCTGCATGGTGAACGACAAGGCGATCGAGGAAATGGGCCTTCCCAGCGGCGGCCCGGGAAACTACATCCTCGTGGGCGGGCGGCGCTTCCTGATCGTCGGCGTGGTCGAGACCAAATCCGTCAGCCCGATGTTCGGCGCTGGAGACTCCCAGAGCGAGATCTACATCCCCTTCAACACCGCCAGCGTCATGCGCCCCGAGCAGGGTGTGTACGTCATCGCGCAGACCAAGCGCCCCGAGCTCTTCGAGGATGCCAAGGCGGAAATCTCGTTCTACATGCGCAAGGTTCGCCACCTGGGGCCCAACGATCCGGACACCTTTGGCGTCGAGGCCATCGAGCAGTACATCGCGCAGATCAAGCGGATCGGCACCATGATGACGATCTTTCTCTCCGGACTGGTCATGGTCGCGCTGCTGGTCGGGGGCGTGGGCATCATGGTGATCCAGCTCGTCTCCGTGACCGAGCGCACCCGCGAGATTGGCTTGCGCAAAGCCGTGGGCGCGAAGCCCGCCGTCATCCTGCTCCAGTTCCTCGTCGAGGCCGTCGTGCTCTGCCTGGTGGGCGCGGCGATCGGTCTGGGCATCGGCTACGCGCTCGTCTACGGCATTCGCGTCATGCCCAGGAGCCCGCTGGAACAGGCAAGCGTACCGATCTGGGCAACCTTCATCGCAGTCATCTTCTGCGCCGGAGTCGGCGTGATCTTTGGTATGTTCCCGGCGATCAAGGCGGCGCGGCTGGACCCGATTGATGCTCTTCGACACGAGTAAATGGCAAATAGCAAATGGCAAATGGCAAATCAGACAAGCACCGGCACGATCGCACTACGGCTACACCCGTTGCTCTATTTGCTATTTGCCATGTGCCATGTGCCATTTTTCTCACTTCCTGCGCCAGCCCGCTCTCCTCAATCGACGCCGACTACCGGCCGCGCCCGCCGGTGGAGCGGCTGCGCTCGGTGGAGCCGCTGGATCGGGATCGGTACGCGACCCCGATCGCGCCCGCGTCCGTCCCCATTGTCGGCGAGCGATACACGAGCCGCTTCGCGGGTCTGGCTGAGGTGCCGCTGAAACTCGAAGACGCCCGCGCCGCGGTGCTGGAAA
>JBKJOD010000372.1:0-4610 GCA_046593245.1 Phycisphaerales bacterium | reverse complement strand
CATGAACGGCTGGCCCATGTTGGTGAGGCGGTAGAGGAGCGTCTTCTTGATGCGATCAAAGTCGCGGCTGACGATCTTCATCTCGCCGGTCTGCGGGTCGCGCCGGTACTGGTACATGCGGTGGCGATCGACGAACTCCTCGGTGAGGAACTCGTCGATGAACTGCACGTCGTTGTAGATGCGCCGGACCTCGAAGATCTTCTCGCGGCCCTTCATGGACTGATCGTCGTGGTGGTCCTTGGCACCGATGCCCTCCATGCGCTCCCACGTGGCGCCGTGCTGGCCGACGTTCCAGCGGCGTTCGATGTCCTTGAAGAGTTCGACGCCGATCTTGTACGGGTTGAAGCCGCCGGGGGGCATGGCAAGGACGCCGGAATGTTGGTCGGCGTATTGCACGATCTCGCTGGCCTGCACGAAGTGCTGGGTCATGAGCTTGCTGTGCCAGTACACGGCCCAGCCCTCGTTCATCACCTTGGTCATCTCCTGCGGCGCGAAGTAGTATGCCTCATCGCGGATGATGGTGAGGATGTCGCTCTGCCAGTCTTCGAGGTGCGCGTGGCGGAGGAGGAAGAGAAGAACATCGCGTGTGGGGCGCTGCGGGATGCGGCCGCGTTCGCTGGCGAGCTTCTTGCCGTGCTCCTCTTTCTGTCGCTGCAGCTCACGCTCGGGGTTGATCCAGCGATCCATGTAGTCCTTGGCGGGAAGCTTGTCGGGGACGAAGGCGAAGGGGTCGTCGCCTTGCTCTTCCGGGCCGGCATTCTCGCCGCGCTTGCGGACGGGGGTAGCGAGCGTGCGGTTCATGAACATCGAGTGCGGATCGATGAGATGCTCGATGGTGAGGCAGCAGTCGATGAAGCGCTCGACGGCGTCCTGGCCGTGGCGATCAATGTGGCGGCGAATGCGGGTGGCGTGATTGGCCATCTCGTCCATCATCTTGCGATTGGTCTTGCCAAACCAGAGGTTGTGCTTGAAGAAGTCGGCGTGGCCATAGACATGGGCCATGACGAGCTTCTGATCGACGATCGCGTTGGATTCCTGCAAGTAGGCGTACACCGGATCGGTGTTGATGACCATCTCGTAGATGCGACCCATGCCGTAGGCGTCGCGCTTGGAGAGGGACTCATACTCCATGCCCCACTTCCAGTGCGGGTAGCGCACCGGGAAGCCCTGGTACGCGGCGATCTGGTTCATGGTGTCAAAGGGGAGGACTTCGTAAATGACCTCGTGGAAGTCGAGGCCATACTCGATGGCCTTCGCCTTGATCTGGCGCATCCAGTCGGCGAGTTCCGGGCTGAGCATGGTGTTGGTCGCGCCGGGCATGTGTACCCCCGTTCGAGTCAGACCATTCGTGAAACATCCATAGGTGTTATCGGTTGGAAGAGGATCGGACTCCAAGACCCGATACGCATGAAGGGAACGATCGGATCTCTGGTTCATCTGAAGACGGAGACGAGAAACCAGATCACGGCCCCGGCCGTCAGCCCCCAGCAGCCGAACACCGTTCCGTGTCGAACGTGAGGACTTGCGGCTCGAAACCAAACCCTGCCTGTTTTCCGCGCCAATGCGATGCACGGTGCCGCGAGAATGACAAGTGAGACCGACGGAATTCCGAATATGGGCCAGTCATAACTCCTGGGGGGCCGACCCTCTTTGAACGAGAGCCACACGACAAGCACGAGGAAGACACCGGCCATACCTATTCCCGTCAGCAGGCCA
The DNA here is from genome assembly GCA_046593245.1 of Phycisphaerales bacterium. GTDB lineage: Bacteria > Planctomycetota > Phycisphaerae > Phycisphaerales > UBA1924 > UBA4658. Next base: position 2,894 of record JBKJOD010000372.1, on the reverse strand, counting down.
CACATCGCGCCGAGATACGCGCCCAAATGGGGCTCCGCCAGACCGACGCGCAACACGAGTTCCTGATTGCACTCGGGGCAGCGCGTGCCGGTGAGGGCGCGGAGGTTGTAGCGACACCCGGGGCATTCGACATCGCGCGATGCGAGGTACGTGTGCAGCATGTCGTTGCTCTCTGGCATGATGCCTCCGCGTTTAGAACAAGTATCGCAGGCCGTAGGAAATCAGGAAGACGATGAAGACGGTCAGGAGCATTCCGGCGGCGGCGTTGGTAGGGCTGGACCATGCGGGGCGCGCGGCACGTTTCCGCACGACCCATGCCCCGATGCACCAGGCGAGGCCGATGCCGGAGGTGAAGAAGGCGGTGGCGACACCGATGATCCACATGCTGCGGAAGCCCAAGAGTGAACCGCCGCCACCGGAGAACGTTCCGAAACTCTGGGTGATGAGCCACATGAGTTGCCAGGAGCCGTGGATGGCGAAGTAGATGGTGGTGAGGACGATGGCGATGACGGCGATGGTGTCCCAGGTGCGCGGCTGCTGGGGGCGGCGGATGACAAGCTCGATGGGGGCGGCGCACTCGGGGCATTTGTCGCCGGGTGAGCCGCGGAGGTTGTAGTTGCAGGAAGGACAGGGCGCATCGTTGACGGCGAGATACGCCCGTCGCATTTCGAGTTCCCATGCGGCGCGTTCGTCCATGGGGGGAGAGTATCGGGGATGTGGGAAGTTGGATGTGCGATGTCGGATGTGGGCGCGGAGCCGGGGTGGGGCGAGTTTGCCGCCTCTTCTGCCTCACCTTCAGAGTCTTCTTCCTCTTCTGAATCCTTTTCCTCTTTTGACTCCTCATCCGAACCGTCTTCGGTGTCGTCATCGTCATTGTCTTCTTCGTCTTCGAGCTCGATCTCGTCGTCGAGGTCGCAGGGGTCGGGTGCGCTGAAGATGGCGAGGGCGCAGCGGCGGGTTTCGGCGGGATCGTCGGTGGCTTCCATTGCGGTGACGAGTTGGCGGATGGCTTCGAGCCGGGCGTGAGCGAGTTCTTCTGCATATGGCGACATGAGGACCCCCGTGCAATGGCGTGCGTGGAGGCCGCGGGAAAAGCGGCCCTTCATAGAGGGGCCGAGATGCAGATTTGCGCGCGCAAAGCCGCACAGGTGTGGGGGAGAAATGCGCGTAAGTGCTTGTGGGGACTGGGTGAAAAAAACTTTGGGAAATGGGAAGTGGGGTTGAAAGATGTGCGGCTTTGCGCGCGCAAAGCCGCTCAAAGTGCCCGGATTGGGGGGTGGGCCAAAGTCATCGAGGCATGAGGCGGAGATGCCATGCGACTCGGTTGCAATACCCCGGTCTTTCCGCGAAGCGCGGAAAGACCGGGGCACGGGATCGGGGGGATTGGTGTTCGTGCGGCCTCATCGCGCCTCACTGGCGGGCGAGCCGCCAGTGCCACCCGAATTGCATGATGTGTCGCAGGCAAAAAAGGACAAGGGTCCGGCCACGAGGCCGGACCCTTGTTGTCGCGACAATAAGAAAGAACGCTTGATCAGTTGCGGCGGCGGCGAAGGGCCGCGAGGCCGCCGAGGCCCAGGAGCGCGGCCGCGCCGGGGGCGGGAATGTTGTAGCGATTGAAGTCAGCCAGCGCGAATGTCGTACCAGTGGCGCCGAAGCCGGGGTTGGCACCGCCGTTGTACGTCCCGGAAGCCGGGAAGGACTCGTTGGAGGCGAAGGCGCTGTCGGAGGTGTAGTAGGCGAACCAGTCAACCGTGTTCGGGCTGCCGAGGATGCCCATCGGGATGGACACGGAGGTGCCGGCGTTGAAGGAAACAAAGTTGAGGTTGGTTCCGGATGTGAGTTCGAAGACGACAACACCGAAGTTGCCGATGACGACGGCGAAGTCAGAGACGCCGCCAATGGAGCCGGCGGAATAGGTATTCATACCGGTGGGCTCGTTGAGGAAGGTATTGAGAATGGGGCTGGAGGAGGCGCGGCGGCCGCCGTCGGCGGTGTCATCCATCTGGGAATCGCCGATGCCGCCATTGCGGGTGTCGAGGCGGATGACGACAAGGTCATTCAACGCAGCACCGGGGGTGAAGTTGATGTCGAGGTTGCCGCTGGTGGAGCCGAAGGAGATCGCGCCGTTGCCGAGCGTCCCGCCGAATCCGGAGCCGCCACCGTTGGTATAGGTCTGGGGTGTGGGGCCGGTTTTGGTCTGGGCGAGCGCGCCATGAGACGAACCAGCGGCGATAGCGATTAGCGCCGTGGCGCACGCAAACGTAAACGACTTCATCACAATCTCTCTCCTCTTATGCCGTCGTTGGACGGCGGAACGAAAATCCCCCAACACCGGATGAAATGTACCCCAGATTCGGGCATTCCGCCAAGTAGAATGATTCAATTTACCCTGAGATTCCCCTGCGAACTTATGCCAAACGCATTCCTATCGAACCCCCGTAGCGGCTTACCTATCGCTGCCAACGGTAATGCGCACTTTGCTCAGGGTGGTGCGGCATTCGGAGGTCAGGAGTTTTTGGCCACCGGAGCGGAGGAAGCGGTCGAGTTCAAAGCGGGTGGCGGCGTCGGGGACGCGGACGGTGAGGACGCCGCGGGCGACGCCTTCGAGGGCGGTTCGGGCGAGCAAAGGAGGTGGAACGACTTTGGTCCATGCCTCGGCACACCCGCTGGTGGCGCGGCGGAGGGTGACGGCCTCGCGGATGGCGCGGTCCATTTCTGGGGCGAGTGAGCGATCCCAGTCGGGACGGATGCGGGCCTGGCGAAGACGCTCGACACCGGCCATCTCTGCGGGGGCCGCCTTGGGCGTGGGGCGGGGCGGGGCCTTGGGAGCGACACGCTTGGAGGATTCTTTGCGGGCCTTGGCCATAGGCGCGAGCGTAGACCGGCGGGTGGCG